>NZ_KV811008.1:0-837 GCF_001812965.1 Actinomyces sp. HMSC075C01 | reverse complement strand
TCATATTCACCTACACCCCATGAATAAGCCTCATAGTCCTGAAATCGTCGGGTAAACCCCGCGCGAGCGGGGATGATCCGTCCAATTCCCAGCACGCGCTCACGGAGGTCATCGTAAACCCCGCGCGAGCGGGGATGATCCCTACCTCACGTTTGAGGGCTACATCCTCGACGTGTAAACCCCGCGCGAGCGGGGATGATCCCGATCATCCTGGTGGGCCATCATGTGAGCGGACGTAAACCCCGCGCGAGCGGGGATGATCCGTGCGTTGCCGGCTGGCTGGAGTTGGAGGAAGCGTAAACCCCGCGCGAGCGGGGATGATCCCCGATGACGTTGACATGGAAGACCTCTCCGCTGGTAAACCCCGCGCGAGCGGGGATGATCCGGAAAGCGGCGCTGCGGAACATGGCACGCTCCGGTAAACCCCGCGCGAGCGGGGATGATCCGTCGAACTCGGTGTTCGTCAGCCTAGCCCTCGCGTAAACCCCGCGCGAGCGGGGATGATCCTGTCCTGCCTCCCATTATACTGATGAATGTAGGGTAAACCCCGCGCGAGCGGGGATGATCCGACCTACGGGGCAAAGAAAATCGCGATCACCAACGTAAACCCCGCGCGAGCGGGGATGATCCCGACGACCCGATCGACAGCGCTGACCTGACGCCGTAAACCCCGCGCGAGCGGGGATGATCCGGCGAGGTGTTGGCTGTGCAGTGCGCGCGGTCCGTAAACCCCGCGCGAGCGGGGATGATCCCAGGTACACCCACCAGTACTCAGACCTTGAAGAGTAAACCCCGCGCGAGCGGGTGGGGTGCGTGGTGTTTCTCGGACTGGGGGAG
>NZ_KV811007.1:0-212 GCF_001812965.1 Actinomyces sp. HMSC075C01 | reverse complement strand
CTCTTTGAGCGCCACCTCCATCTCAGTGACGGCTCCAGCCAGGGCGGATCGAGTGGCTCCGGTCCGCTTGTACCGCTCGCTGGCGTCATCCACCTGCTTCTGAAGACGGGCCTTGATGGATACCTCTAGCGGATTCTCCTGCCCACCTCGCCCCTGTTGCAGACGTCTCAGGCTGCGCCATGCGAGGAGCCGCTGTGGCCGTTGATCCTTCG
>NZ_KV811005.1:0-205 GCF_001812965.1 Actinomyces sp. HMSC075C01 | reverse complement strand
TGACCTACCTGCGCCACAACCTTCCCCAGGCCGCTATCGGTGAGCTGCTCGGCGTGTCCCAGCCCACCGTCTCCCGGGCCGTCAAGGCCCGCCCTGAGCTGGTCACCCGCGCCCTGGACGGCTACCTCATCCTCATCACTGCCGAGGAGGTCGCCCCGGGCTGCGACTACATCCTGGACGGCACCCTGATGCCCTGCTGGAGCTG
>NZ_KV811004.1:0-27943 GCF_001812965.1 Actinomyces sp. HMSC075C01 | reverse complement strand
CAGCAGCCACCGCCGCCGCCTCACTCGGCACCGCGGCCAGTGACTCTCGAGGCAGCAGGAGTGGTGGAGGAAGAGCCGGATCTGGAGCCGCAGATCGGACTGAGAAAGGGTTACTGGATGATATCTGGCAGTTCGTAATGCTACTAACCACAAGCCACCCTCTCTCGGAAGACGATAAGAGGCGGTTGCGGGCGCAGGCTGACGGTAATGCTGACTGGGATGTCGATGCCAACCAGACAATCATTGGTGACTGCTACCTGCTCGCTACGCTGCAGGGCTACTCCCAGACCGAGGAGGGGCAGCAGCTCCTGCGTGATCATGTCAGGTGGGATGAGAAGAAGAACTGCTTTGTCGTCACCCTCTACGACAATGGCAGACCCATCGACGTCGAGGTAGACGACTACTACTCTGACGGCACCAAAGACAAACAGGGAAGACCCACCCTCATGAGCCTCTACGAGCGTGCCTACGGTAAACATTTTGGGCACGGAGACCTTGCCGACGGAGGAAATCCTGAAAATGATGGTATGAAAGTTGTCTCTGGTGCCAACGGTCGACATGTTAGCACTATGAATATACCTTTACTAGGTGGTAGCGTTCCCCTCAACAAATACAGTTCTCAGTGCTGGGAGGATATGGAAAGGTCGGTTAAGGAGGGGGAAACCTGTTGCTGGGGTGTCAAGCGGAGACTTTAGTGACGGCGACAAAGTCAAAGCCGTCACAGACACCAACGGTGACGGAAAGATCGACACCGAGAACCCCGGTAGCAACGGTGGGGAGCCGGATAAGGAGGGTGACTACCGCCTTGTTGGAGGAGACTATGAGGCTTATTCACAGGACTAGCCGGCGCCGACATCTGCGCAGGTCACAGCACCTTCGGCGGACGCTGTGAATAAGCCTCTATGACCGTAAATCGGAGACGGAAGTAGAGAACCATGTGTACACGGTTGTCGACATTGACGATAACTACGTCACCTTACGAAACCCTTGGGGGGCAACGATACGCCCACAGGCAGCGAAGAGGGTGGCCTTATCAGAATTACTCGAGAAGACTACGAGAGGCATTTTGCCTACACTGGCATTGGTGAAGCTCCTTAAAATTCCTCTCTTTCGAAACTAGCGAACCATGTCAGAAATGCAGTACATTCACGATGAGTTGTCTGTGGGTATTACAAGAGGTGCTTGCTCGCAGAAAACTGGCAATCAGCCCCGGGGAAGTGTGAGAAAGAAGTGCATGCTCTGGATAGCGTTCAGTCTTGTTGTTGTGTTGGCCGTGGGGGTGGGTAACTGGCTGTGGCGGACCCGCCTCAGCACTACCTCTCGATCGGCCGCAAGTGCTTCTCCATCAATCACGCGCGTTCTACTGCCGACTGGGATCGGAAAGGGAGATATCGTGTCTCTCGGGGGAGCGACTCGGGCCCCTGAGACCAAAGCTGGGAGGCTGGAGGCTGGCGGTATGCGCGTCGAGCAGAACCAGTGGATCGGTTCGGTGTGGTGGGCCCCGAAGGGAAGGGAGCCGACCAAGTATGAGCTGCACCTGGGTGAAAGTGTTCATATCGATGGGCTGGGCACCATCACCCTCCTCGCTGTCAACCCGCGATTGCACACCCCTGACAAAGGCGAGGCAGGTGGGTGGACGACCGAGGTTCACGTCAATCTCGACCCTGAGCTGCACTGGTGTCGAAAATGGGATCCATGCTGAGCCTGTGAAGGCGTCTGGCCGTCACTGCACTCACCTTATTGAGAGACGGTTCTGTCCACCACTGTGCCTCTTGAGAACTCACCTCCAGGAAGGAAAACGGTCATGGTCGAGATGCAGCCCGCCCCTGAGGGGCCCGTGGACCCTGCCATGGCGCCCAGCCCCTCCCCGAAAGACGCTGACCGGGAGAGGTTCCGAAGGAGACGTGTGCTCTGGGGTGCCGTCGGAGTCGTCGTCGTGCTCGCGCTCCTACTGGGGACGGGCGGTTGGCTGTGGTGGACCCACCCGAGCACCACGAGAGTTTCCTTGCCGGCTGGGGTAGAGGGGGGTGAGACAGTCCGTCTCGCTGACTCACTTCCTCCCCGACAGACCAGAACGGGAGCGCTGGGATATGACAGCCTACGCTCTGAGCGTCATCAGTGGATCGCCTCGGTGCGCTGGACCCCCACGGGAGAGAAGTCGACCGTGTACGAGCTGCACCTGGGTGAGAGCACCAGCATCGACGGCCTGGGCACCGTCACACTTGTTGCCGTCACTCCACCGTCCACATCCCCGCCCGATAAGAGCAAGGCCGGCGGAGCAAGAGAAAGAGTTCACGTCAACGTCAACCTTGACCCCGGAATCCAATGGTGCAGGCCATCAGACTCGTGCTGAACCGATGAAGGTATCTGGCCCCCGCGAACTCATGTGAGATCGGAGGGGCTGCGGATGATGTCATGGTTGGATCCTGTCAATGCGCCCACCGTGTATCAACCAGTGGTTAGTCTGGAGGCATGATTGATCACATCTCTGTGAATGTCAGTGATCCGGCGGCCTCGAAGGCCTTCTACGAGGCGGCCCTGGCGGCGGGTGGTAGCGACAACGGCGGTCCTGGTGAGCGCCCGCACTATCACCCCGGCTACTACGGGGCCTTTGTCCTCGACCCCGACGGCAACAACCTGGAGGCCGTCTTCCACGGCACCGGCAACTGACCGTCGGCTGTGCGCCTCAGCTCCGCGCCTGAGCCCGCCGTCGCCCTCAACACTTCGACCGAATCTTCAGAAAAGACCCGGAGCCGCGTCGTCTATGAAATTTTGGTCGAAGTGTCGAGAAACGATCTACGTCCTGCAGCGCCGCGCCCGTCTGGAGGGGCCGACGGCGGTGCTTGAGCCCCGGTCGTGTCGCCCGCGTATCAGCCCGGCCCGTCTGCCTGAGGCGGTGCGCTCTCAGGCCCTGGAGGTGCGGGCGGCCATGGAGCGCTCAGGCCTGGACCTGGCCGAGCTGGGGGACGACGTCGAGGGTGTCCTGCCGGCGCTGTTCTGAGCCCTCCCCTCTGGCCTCTTGCCGCCGAGCCGGGCATTTCTCGCGTAGCACAACAGAAATTCCGTAGGGCTACGCGAGAAATGCCCGGCTCGACGTCTGAAGGGTGTGCCTCAGGCCTTACGTGTCCTGAGATGCGCAGCTAGGCTGGAGGTGTGATTGATCATATCTCTGTGAATGTTAGCGATCCGGCGGCCTCGAAGGCCTTCTACGAGGCGGCGCTCGCGCCGCTGGGCTACCGCGTGGTCATGGAGTTCGGGCCCGTCACCGGACTGGGTGGGCCGACGCCCGGCGCGCCGGAGGACGCCCCGGTCCACGCGGACCTGTGGCTGACCCCGGCGGAGCACCCGACGCCCTGCCACGTCGCTGTGACGGCGTCGTCGACGGCGCAGGTGGACGCCTTCCATGAGGCGGCCCTGGCGGCGGGTGGTAGCGACAACGGCGGTCCTGGTGAGCGCCCGCACTATCACCCCGGCTACTACGGGGCCTTTGTCCTCGACCCCGACGGCAACAACCTGGAGGCCGTCTTCCACGGCGCCGGCAACTGACCGCCGACTGCCCGCCTCTGACTGCGGACTGTGCACCTCAGCTCCGCGCCTGAGCCCGCCGTCGCCCTCAGCGTTGGTGGCCGGCCCGGAGATGGCGGGGCGACCGGAGAAGGTGCGGTGGAGAGACGACGAGGGGCGCCGTAGCGAAGCGAACCGAAGAGACTCGCCTACCGCCCGGCCCCGGTGCGGGTGTCCCCGCCGGTGATCAGCGCGGAGACGGTGCGCGTGACGCCAATGAGCACCAGACAGAGAATGCCGGCAAGAGCAGTGGCCAGAACGTTCTTGAGCCAGCGGTGCCCGAGGCTCTCACCGGCGGGGGCGAGTCCCTGACTCGTGGGGCGGGAGGTCGTGATCGCGGTCATGACTCCAGCCTGCGCGATCGTGGCCCACGGCACATCAGGCCGCCGAATGATTCTCCGCCGATCCATGTCCACCCTAAGGAGGGCGGATCGCGGCGCGATTCCATCTCAGGTTGGAGACGGCCGGCGAAGAGAGCCGTGATGGTGCCGCCAATGTCGTCCGACTCCGAGGGGTGGTAGGACCTGGATGACGCGCCTGGACCGCGCTACCGTCGAGGTCGACCGAGACTGACCACCCCTAACCGGCACGGTTCGGGCAGTACCTGCCATCTCGGACGCCATCGGCCAGCTCGTCATCAACACCGACTTAGGAGGAGCCTCGATGACCGCTACCATCGACGAGGCCGTCTTCAATGCCGAGAACATCTTCGGCAAGGGGAGGCGAACACGGCCTTCGTTCGCCCAGTACTTTACGGGTGAGAGTTTCCTTAGAACCCTCGTTACCGATCCCGAGTGCGCGGTGAGCGTTCATAACGTCACCTTCGAGCCCGGCTGCCGCAACAACTGGCACATCCACCACGCCGCCTCCGGTGGCGGGCAGGTCCTCATCTGCACTGCCGGCTCGGGCTGGTATCAGGAGGAGGGCCACGACGCCGTCAGCCTCGAACCGGGCGCCGTCATCTTCACCCGTGCCGGCGTCAAGCACTGGCACGGTGCGAAGGCCGACTCCTGGTTCTCCCACATCGCCCTGGGTGTACCCGGCGAGAACACCTCCAGCGAGTGGCTCCAGCCCGTCGATGACGCCCACTACGATGCCCTCGGAGGCAGCCGCCCCTGAGTGACCGATCATTCTCCGGACATCTCGGGAAGATATCGACGTGGCGGGCGAGCCGGTCGCCGCCGCCGGCGCAGCGCCCTCCCGCGCCCGCCCGAACTGGGCGCGGTGGCGCGGAAGGCGGCGACTCAGCGTGTCGTGCACCCGGCGTGGCGCCCTCTCAGCCCCGGATTTGCCAGATATCACTCAGGTAACTGCTCGCAATCGGCTCAAGATGCCGCAGATACCTCGCAGAGATCTCTAGACTTCAACTATGACTGTGCCTTCAGAGACCTCGGCGACGATCGACCCTCGTGAGGTGTCACTGTATGCCGGCCACTTCGACGCGCTGTGGGGCGTGGCCTGGAGCCCGGACGGCACGCGGCTCCTGTCCGGATCGCACGACGGCACGGCCCGGGTCTGGGACGCGAACCGCGGTACCGAGCTGTTCGCGCTGGCCGGCCCCAGCCTGTCCATCAGCGCCGTGGCCTGGAGCCCCGATGGCACGCGGCTCCTCACTGCTGCGGAGGACCACAGCGTCCGCGTCTGGGACGCGACCACCGGCGCCGACCTGCTGACCCTGGGGGTCGGCGGCTCCGGTGTCGGCGGGGCGGTGGCCTGGAGCCCTGACTCCACCCGCATCCTCACCAGCTTCGACGACGCCTCGGCCCGCATCTGGGACGCCTCCAGCGGTCAGGTGGTGCGCACGCTGTCGGGGCACACCGAGCACCTCACCGCGGTGTCGTGGAGCCCGGACGGGACCCGCGTGGCCACCGCCTCCGACGACGGCACCGCCCGGGTCTGGGACGTCACCACCGGCACCGAGCTGCTGCGTGTGGGCCCCATGGCCTTCGTGGGGCGCGGCGCCACCATGGGGCCCGACGGCAGGCCGACCCACGTCGGCCCGATCGAGCCGATGACCAGCCTGTCATGGAGCCCGGACTCGCGCCGCATCATCACCGCCTTCGACTCGGCCGAGCCCCGGGTCTGGGACGCCGCCACCGGCGAGGAGGTCCTCAGCCTCCACGGTCGCGAACGCCGTTGGGTCAGCGTCGTCTCCTGGAGCCCCGACGGCAGCCGCATCATCACCGACGACATCTCCGGCACCACTGCCCACATCTGGGACGCCACCACCGGCGAGGAGCTGCTCAGTCTGCGCGGCCACAGCCAGTGGGCCTGCGCCCTGGCCTGGAGCCCGGACTCGAGGCGCGTGGCCACCGGCTCGCACGATGACACCGTGCGCGTCTGGGACGCCACCACCGGCCAGACCCAGCTCGTCCTGGGGGCCGGCAACTCCGTGGAGACCGTCTCCTGGAGCCCCGACGGCACCAGGCTCAGCATCGGCGCCAAGATCGGCGGCAACCGCGTCTGGGACGCCACCACCGGCGAGCCGCGTCTCACGGTGGACAACGGCGCCCGCGAGCTGAGCGAGGTCGTCTGGAGCCCGGACGGCACCCGCCTGGCCACCTCCTCCTACCTCTCGCCGCGCGTCCTCATCCTGGACGCCTCCACCGGCGACGTCGTCCAGGCCCTGACCGCGGGGGAGGACGACGTCAATGACATCGCCTGGAGCCCGGACGGCGAGCGCATCCTCACCGGACTGGGGGACGACCGCGCCGCGATCTGGGACGCCGCCCGCGGCGAGCGCCTCCTGACCCTCGAGGGCCACAGTGACATGATCACCTCGGTCGCCTGGAGCCCCAACGGCCAGCGCGCCCTGACCGGCTCCCAGGACGGGACGGCCCGCATCTGGGACGCCTCCACCGGCGAGGTCATCCACACCTACACCGGCAACTGGGTGCGCGACGTCGTGTGGACGCAAGGAGGCCCTCGCGTCGTCACCGGTAGCGCCGACGGCGCCGCCCACGTCTGGGACGTCATCACCTCCGGCGAGCTCGTGACGCTGCGCGACGACGCCGCCATGGTCCGCTCCTACGCCTGGAGCCCCGACGGCACCAAGGTGCTGGCCGGCTTCGACGACGGTGTCGTGCGCGTGTGGGACGAGGTCTCCGGCAAGATCGTGCTGTCCCTGGCCGGCCACCGCTTCGGCGTCACCGACGCGCAGTGGAGCCCCGACGGCACCCGGATCCTCACCGGCTCCGAGGACGGCACCGTGCGCCTGTGGGACGCCACCACCGGTGAGATGACCGGGCTGTTCCTGTGCTTCCTGCCCGACGGCGGGGTCGCCATCCTCGACGCCCCCTCCCTGAGTCTGCGCTCGGGCCCCGGGGAGGTCTGGGACTACCTCGGTCGCCCCGAGATCCTCGCCGGCCAGCTCACCCGCGTGGGCGTGGAACGGCGCCAGTACCTCAACTCCGACCCGCTGCCCGAGGCCGTCGCGGAGCCGTCCCCGGCCGAGGCCGCTGACGAGGACCCGACGACGCAGGTCCCGGCCGAAGCCCACCAGACGCCTCAGACTCCTGAGGCCAGTGAGCCCTCCGAGACGGGGGAGGCACCGGAGGCCGACGCGCTCGGCGAGTACGCCGAAGTCCCCTCCGTCTTCGCTGTGCCCGCACAGCAGGCGGCTGAGTCAGCTGCTGAGGCCGAGCAACCCGCCGGTTCCCAGTCCCCTGAGGACGCCCCTGCCCAAGCCCAGGAGTCGTCGGCCCCTGCCAGTGACCCCCTCACCGAGGAGACCCCCGCCGAGACGCAGGCCCCGCAGGTCGAGGAGTCCGTCCCCGCCCCGGCCGAGGAGTCGGAGAAGACTGAGATCCCCGCGCCGGTCCCCACCCCCGAGGCGGAGGACCCGGCCGCTGCTCACCAGGCTCGGCACGCGGCGGTGACCGACCACACGCCGGCCGAGGCCGAGCCGGTCGCCGCGCCGACGGGGGAGACACTCCTCGTCCAGCCCTTCCCCGTGGAGCAGGGCCTTGTGGACGGTGAGGTGCGCCCGCCGGCCGAGGCGCAGCCCACGATGGTCGAGATGCCGCATGCCCCGGTTGTTCCCGAGGAGGAGCGGCAGGCGCAGCCCGCGCCGAGCCCCGCAGAGACCGGTGAGGAGGCCGACGCCGAGGCCGGTGCCGACGAGCTCGCCGTCCCGGCTCCCGAGGTGGAGCTCGCCCGCACCGCGCGCCGGGCCCGGCACGCCGCCGCCACTGCTCAGACCCCGGCCGACGCCGCCCCGGAGCAGGCCGCTGAGGACGCCGCCGAGGCGGCCCTGCCCGCCGAGTCGGAGCCGGCTTCGCCGACCCAGGTGACCCAGTCCTCCGGGACGGCCGAGTCCGCTTATGAGCCGGTGGCGATCCCCGCCGTCGAGCATGCCGGTGGCGAGCCCGTGGCCGCGCCCACGGGTGAGACCGTCGCCCCCGACCAGCTCGAGCTCCCCCTGACCCCGGCCGACACCGCCGGTCACGAGGGCCAGGAGGCCACCCTCGACCTCTCCGAGGAGGCCCCCGAGGCCGCTGCCCCCGTCGAGGCGACGGCGCCCCCCGTCGCCGATACCGCCGAGACGGCGCGCGCCGCCGACCCGGTGGATGTCCCCGACGCCGCCGATGCGCCAGTGTCTGACGCGCCGCCGTCCTCCGGTGCTGAGGCCGCCTCCGCGCCGACCTCCTCAACGCCCGAGGGCGAGCCCGAGGACCACGCGGCCCAGGAGACCCCAACCGAGCACGCCCCCGTCGAGCCCCCGCAGGCACAGGAGAACCCGGAGAGGTCGCCCGCGCTCGCGGAGGCTGAGGCCTCGCAGGCCACGGATGCCGAGGCGGCCGCCGAGGGCCGGCCGAGCGCCGAGGAGGAGCCGGCCGAGCCCGCCGAACCCGCCGAGCCGAGCGAGCCGGCCCCAGCGCCTTGGGGCAGCGAGGACCTGCGCCAGCGGATCTACACCGAGGTCCAGGAGTTCGTCGCCGCCATCGCGCGCCGTGACGTCAACGAGCTGGCGAGCCGCTACGGCATCGCCGGCAACGACCTGGCCGGCCTCGATGAGCAGCTGGCGGGCCTGTCGAGCCCCGTTTCAGACCTGACCCTCTACCCTGTCGAACAGGCCGACGAGTACGTCGACGGCCACCACCGCCTGGACCTCAGCGAGCTGGAGGGCGGCGGCGTCGTCATCAGCTCCGAGCTGTGGGCCCACGATCGGGCCTGCGGTGCGCGCCTCATCGCCCACTGGAACCCCATGGGGATCTACCCCTTCGACTTCCGCAACGTGAGTATGTGAGTCATCTCCCGAGTGCCTCCCCGGCGCCCGGCAGTTCGAGTGCGCCCCCGAACCGGCAGGTACGGGGGGCGCACACGGTTCTCGGGCGGTACGGGGGAGACGGGGATCGCTCAGGAGCGCCTTCCGGCGGATAGGTGCCGGGGCTGTGAACCGCATAGACTTCCCGCCGTCAGTGTTATCCACCGAGAGGGGGCGTCTGTGTCGACGGCGCAGTACCCGGCACGGGCCCGTGTCGCCGCCTGGGCCGTGCACATCTTGACCATGTCGGGACTGGTGTGGGCCAGCCTGGCCATGCTCACCACCATCAACCCTCGCCGGGAGTACACGTGGATGTGGGTCTGGCTACTCGTCGCCCTCGTCGTCGACGGTGTTGACGGCACCCTGGCCCGGCGCGCCCGGGTCTCCGAGATCATCCCCTGGTTCGACGGCGGCATCGTGGACATCGTCGTCGACTACCTCACCTGGACCTTCATCCCGGCGGTCTTCATGTACGTGGCCCTGCCGATGGGCCCCAGGCCGGTGGCGGGACTGCTCATGGCCCTCGTCCTGAGCTCGTCAATGTTCTGCTACGCCAACAAGCAGTGGAAGTCCACCGACTACTACTTCGTGGGCTTCCCGGCCGCCTGGAACATCGTGGCCCTCATGTTCTACGTGCTCCAGACCCCGGCGGTCTTCAACATCATCGTCACCCTCATCTTCGTGGTGCTGACCCTGGTGCCCACGCACTACGCGCACCCGGCCCGCGTCAAGCGCTTCCGCGCCCTCAACATCGGTGCGGTGGCGGTGTGGTTCCTGGCCACCTGCTGGCTGGTGGCGGTCTACCCCCACCGGCCGCTCAGCCTGGTCGTCGTCCTCATCGTCTCCGGCGGGTGGTTCCTGCTCGCCGGGGTGCTGCGCTCGATCCGTGGTGCTGAGCCGGAGACGACGGTCGCCGTTACCGACTTCTAGCAGCGCAGCTGCGGGCGTGCCATCCGGCAGGCGCCCGGGTTCGCACAGCGGCCACCCACCATGAGGCGGGTGGCCGTTTCCTTGCGCGTCGGGGGTCTCTCAGCCGGCTCGGGTGCGCAGCCCCCGGGCGACGATCACGTCACGCAGCCAGCGGCCGCCCTCCAGCAGGAAGGTGGCCAGCACCAGGCCGATGACCACCATGATGACCCACTGCGGGTAGCCGGGGCCGTCCCCGTGGGCGCCCGACAGGAAGAAGTACACGTAGGGCGCCACGAAGGTGATGAGGGTGATGAGGAACCCGGCGAAGCGGATGCGGCGTCGCCGGCCCGCGACCATGGCGATGATCCCCCAGGTGTAGGGCACCGCGGTGAGGATATCGATGGCCCACAGCACCCAGGGGTTGCCGTGGAAGCCGGGGGCGTAGACGGCCGGAAGCGCCCGCAGCGAGGAGTAGACGAACACCGTCGCGTAGGCCAGGAAGCGGGGGTTGTGCAACAACCGGACGATACCGGCACGCGGTACAAGATCGACCTTCGCCTCCTGCAGGGCGGCCAGGGTGTGCCGCGAGACCCGCAGCGGGTCCGTCCCCTCCAGGACGGTGCGCAGGTAGCGGATCTGCTCGGGTGTCCCGGTGGCCCACTCGTCCAGCAGGCGTCGCGGGCTCACGGCGACGACGACGCTGCCCTCACCGGTTCCCTCGCCCCCGTCTCTCTGAGGGGCTTCGATGGCCTCGGGCGCATCCGGGGAGGCAACGTGGACGAGGTGCTCGCCCAGGATGGTCCGCAGCAGCCCCACACGCCTTTTGGGAACCTCGCTCAGCCACAGGCGCTGCCCGTGCTCCACCGCCAGGGACAGGGCGTGCCCCAGGGCCCAGCCGCGCTCGTCGGGCGCCAGAAGCTCCTCGGGGGCGGAGATCTGGGCCAGCTCAGGCACCTCGGCGACGTTGAAGCGCGTCAGATCGCCAACCCGATCGACGGCCGCCACCGTCCGCAGGATCTCGGGGTCCAGGACATGGCGCCGGGTGACGGGAAGCTCCGTGACGGATCGCAGAGCCATCACGTCCATCACGGAGGAGCGGGGAGCGGGGGTGTGTTCGGGCATTGGAATGAGCCTAGAGGAGCGGGTGACGGTTGTGTGCGACCTGTGAGTCAATACGGGTCACTCCTCACCGGCCGGAGCGACGGCTCACGGCGCCGGGCGATCCCGTGTACCCGCAGTCAGACGCGGGCCAGGACCTCTCCGTGCACGACGACGAACCAGGCGTCCTCGCTGGCGCCCCACTGCCGCCACGCCTGGGCCATCGCCTCCAGGTCGGCCCTGTCCGCCAGCCCCAGCTCGACGGCCCGCGGCCCGAAGGAGGTCAGGCACCGCTGCGCCCAGGTCTGCGACTGCCAGGTGCGGTCGGCGGGCGTGGCGTAGCACCAGGTGGAGGCCGAGGCCGTCACGTCGGTGAAGCCCGCCGCCCGGGCCCAGGACAGCAGCCGGCTGCCGGCATCGGGCTCGCCGCCGTTGGCCCGGGCGGTGGCCATGTAGACCGAGCGCCACTGCTCCATGCCCGCAGGCTCGGGGAACCAGGTCATGGCGGAGTAGACGGCGTCGCGCGCGGCCACGATCCCGCCGGGGCGGGTGAGACGGCGCATCTCGGCCAGGGCCCCCACCGGGTCCGCGAGGTGCTGAAGGACCTGGTGGGCGTGGACGACATCGAAGGAGGCGTCCTCGAAGGGCAAGGCCATGACGTCACCGCAGGTCAGCTCCACCTGCTCGGACAGACCCCGTTCGCTCAGCGTCGCTCGAGCCGCCTGCAGGGCATCGGACGCGGCATCCAGGGCGACGACCCGCCCCGGGGCGACGCGCTCAGCGAGATCCGCGGTGATGGACGCCGGCCCGCAGCCGACGTCGAGCAGGTCCATTCCCGCACTCAGGTGGGCAAGCAGGTAGGCGGCCGAGTCCGCCGCGCGGCGCCGCGAGTGCGCGCTGAGCACCGCCGCGCTGTGGCCGTGGGTATAGCGGGCCGTCCCGACGGAACCGTCTGGAAGCTGTTCACTCTTCACGTCTCCAGATCATCCAGGAATGTGATCTGTGTTGCGTGAACGTCCAGAATGCGGCCTTTGCGACGGCTATGTTTCCTCCGGATCGCGAGATGTTTCGTCTCAGTGAACGTCACGGTGGAAGTCTTTTCGCGGCGCCGCGGCGACCAGCCAGGTGCTGAGCTAATCCGCAAGGCGAAGGAGTCCCCCATGCAGGACGTTGTCGAGAAGGTCTATGAGCAGGTTGTGGCTCGCAACCGTGGAGAGGTCGAGTTCCACCAGGCCGTCCACGAGGTGCTGGAGTCACTCGGTCCCGTCATCGCCAAGCACCCCCACTACGCCGAGGGCGCCCTCCTGGAGCGCATCGTCGAGCCCGAGCGTCAGATCATGTTCCGGGTCCCGTGGGTCGACGATGCCGGCCAGGTCCACGTCAACCGCGGCTTCCGCATCGAGTTCAACTCGGCGCTGGGCCCCTACAAGGGCGGCCTGCGCTTCCACCCCTCGGTCAACGCAGGCATCATCAAGTTCCTCGGCTTCGAGCAGATCTTCAAGAACGCCCTGACCGCCCAGGGCATCGGCGGCGGCAAGGGCGGCTCCGACTTCGACCCGCACGGACGCTCCGACGCCGAGGTCATGCGCTTCTGCCAGTCCTTCATGACTGAGCTGGCCCGTCACATCGGCCCCTCCACCGACGTGCCCGCCGGCGACATCGGCGTGGGCGGCCGCGAGATCGGCTACCTGTTCGGCCAGTACAAGCGCCTGCGGAACTCCTATGACGCAGGCGTCCTCACCGGTAAGGGCCTGGCCTGGGGCGGCTCCCTCGTGCGCACCGAGGCCACCGGTTACGGCACCGTGCTCTTCGCCCAGTCCATGCTCGCCACCAAGGGCGAGTCCCTCGAGGGCAAGAAGGTTCTCGTCTCCGGTGCCGGAAACGTGGCGATCTACGCCATCGAGAAGGCCCAGCAGCTCGGCGCCACCCCCATCACCTTCTCCGACTCCTCCGGCTACGTCGTCGACGAGGCCGGGGTGGACCTCGAGCTGCTCAAGCAGGTCAAGGAGGTCGAGCGCGGCCGCGTGGCCGACTACGTCGAGCGTCGCCCCGGTGCCCGCCTCGTGACCGGCGGCTCCGTGTGGGACGTCCCCGGCGACGTCGCCCTGCCCTGCGCCACCCAGAACGAGCTCGACGGCGACGCGGCGAACACCCTGCTGCGGGGCGGCTGCGGCGTGGTCTCCGAGGGCGCCAACATGCCCTCCACCCCCGAGGCCGTCGAGGCCTTCCAGAAGGCCGGCATCCTCTTCGCCCCCGGTAAGGCCGCCAACGCCGGTGGCGTGGCGACCTCCGCCCTCGAGATGGAGCAGAACGCCGGCCGCACCCGCTGGGACTTCGCCACCGCCGAGGCCAAGCTGACCGGCATCATGACCGACATCCACGACTCCTGCGTCGCGGCGGCCGAGGAGTACGGCCGCCCCGGCGACTACGTGCTCGGCGCCAACGCGGCCGGTTTCACCCGCGTTGCCGACGTCATGATCGCCCACGGCATCGTCTGATGCCTGGCTGATCCGGGCTCGCGCCCACAGCGACGGCGTCCGCCACCTCTTCCCCGAGGTGGCGGACGCCGCCGTCGTGCCGTGGGAGGGAGCGTGCGGGATCGGCGCTCTTGGCAACCATCCACGTGGCTCGTTCCTCGCCGTGCTCCCGCTGTGGAGGCACGTCCCGACGGCGCTGACGGGCACCCGGGGGAGGCGGGCACGAGCGCTGTCTGATGAACGTCAGTGAGTGCCACGAAAAATAATGCCCCGTATCGCAGGGGCGCATACGGTGACCCATGTTCCTCTCCTCACCTTCTCCCGGGTCACCATCCCTCCGCCTGACAAGGAACGACATGCGACTGCACCCCACGCGGGCCGTCAGGGTCAGCGCCGTCATGTGCGCGCTGACTCTGACAGCCCTCAGTCCCTTCCCGCTCAACCCTCCTGCCGGTGCTGACGAGCCGGCCGCCCCAGCAGCCCCGGCCGACTCTCCGGCCGCCGGTGCCACCACCATCGACCTGCTGGGCATCACCGACCTGCACGGCCACATCTCCCGGACCACTCAGACTGACCGCACCGGACAGACATCCGTCGAGGACCCCGGTGCTGTCACGCTGGCCTGCGAGGTCTCCGCCGCCCGCGCCGCCAACCCCAACACGCTGTTCGTCTCCGCCGGAGACTCCGTGGGCGGATCGGCCTACGTCTCCTCCATCCTCCAGGACCGCCCCACCATGGAGGCGCTCAACGCGATGTCCCTGGATGCCTCCGCTCTGGGCAACCACGAGCTCGACCAGGGCCTGACCGACCTGGAGACGCGCATCCTGCCCGCCTCGAGCTTCCCGATCCTGGCCGCCAACGTCTCCGGCTCAGCTCCCCTGAGCGCCGAGGGCGGCGGCAACGGGGTCTTCATCAAGGAGGTCGGCGGTGTGCGCGTCGGTTTCGTCGGCGTCGTCACCGATGAGCTTCCCACCCTCGTGTCACCCTCAGCCCTGTCCACCCTCACCCTGAGCCCAGCGGTCGCCGCCGCCAACACCCGTGCCGCCGAGCTCAAGGACGGTGACCCGGCCAATGGTGAGGCCGACGTCGTCGTCGTGCTCAGCCATGAGGACGCGGCCTCCACGGCCACGAGCTTCTCCAAGAACGTCGACGCCGTCTTCTCCGGACACACCCACGTGCCCTTCGCCAAGACCGTCACCGGCGCCGAGGGCAACCCGATCGCCGTCGTCCAGGCCGACCACTACGGCTGGGCGCTGGGCCGCATCCGCCTCAGCTATGACCCCGCCAGCCGGAAGACCTCGGTGGTCAGCGCCGACAACGAGGACCTGCGCAGCTCGAGCTGCACCACCGACGCCTACGGCGTCGCCGGAATCGTGTCCCAGGCGGAGAAGGACTCCGCCGCCGAGGGCGGCAAGCCACTGGCCAAGATCGGCTCGGACTTCCTGCGCGGCTCGGACGGCTCGGGCCCCGGCGCCAACCGAGGCACGGAGTCCACCGTCTCCAACCTCATCGCCGAGTCCTTCCGCAGCTGGCTCGCCACCGACATCCAGCCGACCGGCTCCACCCGCTACGTGGGCATCATGAACCCCGGCGGCGTGCGTGCCGACCTGCTCTACGCCGCCTCCGGCTCGGAGGGCGATGGCGTCCTGACCTCGGGGGAGGCCTACACCGTCCAGCCCTTCGGCAACGAGATGGCCTACACGACCCTCACCGGCGCCGAGCTCAAGACTCTGCTGTCCCAGCAGTGGCAGCCCGGCTCCAGTCGTCCCGTGCTCACCCTGGGGCTGTCCAGCAACGTCGACGTCCTCACCGAGGCCACCACCGACCCCGCATACGGGGGTGAGGCCGCAGCCGCCCCCGCGATCCGCGAGATCCTCGTCGACGGCAAGCCACTGGCCGACGGCGACAGCGTCGTCGTCGCCTCCAACGCCTTCCTGCTGGCGGGAGGCGACGGCTACACCGTCCTGAAGGACAAGCCCGTGACCAACACCGGTGTCCTCGACCGCGACGTCACCTCCGCCTACCTGGCCTCCTTCGGCGACCAGCCCGTCAAGGCCGGCTACTCCAAGCGGCAGACCGGGATGACTGTGGGGCCGGTGTACATCAGCTCAGGCGGCGCGCGCAGTACTGACACGGTCTCCGTGACCCTGGACTCCCTGGCCTACACCAACCCCACCGAGCAGGCCGCCGGCGCCCGGCGTGTACGCGTGAGCGCGGGGGATAAGGAGCTCCTGACCAAGGACCTCGACCTCACTGTCGACCCCACCGGCCCGACCACCGGGCGGGTCGACTTCAACCTCACCTTCCCGACCGACGCCCCCACGCGCTCCTGCCGCACGGTCCAGGCCGCCACCTGCCGCTGGGCCTCCGTCGAGACCCTCGACTCCGCAGGCACGGTTCTCAACCGCTTCTCGGTCGAGATCGAGGATGAGGATGCGGCCGGCCCCGGCGCTGAGGCCGGTGATGGAGCAGGTGACGGAGCGGACCCGGGTGACAAGACGGCAAAGGGGACTGACGGTACTGCGGACGGGGCCGGCGGCACGGCGGATGGTGCTGACGGCACGGCGGCGTCCACCCCGCAGGGCGGCCGTGCCGCTGATGAGCCCTCCGTGGGTGGTGGCACCGAGCCGTCCGCCCGCAGCAGTGCACAGCCCGCGGCCAACGCCACCCCGGTCGCGTCCGGGGCGCCCGGCCGGGCGGCCGAACCCGACCGCCCGGCCAAGACGGCGAGTGATAGTCCTCTGGCCCGCACCGGCGCCTCGCTCAGCGCAGGGGTGCTCGCCCTCGCCCTGCTCGTCGTCGGCTACCTCATCCTGCGCCGCAGACGGCAGGTCGACTGATACCGGCTGATGCCGGCTGATACAGCCTGCCCCAGGCTGACCCAGGCTGTGTGCCAGGCTGACCCAGCCTGACGCAGCGATACGCGGGAGACTCGTGCCCGTCACCCTTCACCGGGGGAGGCGGGCACGAGTCCTGTCTGATGGGGGCCGGCGATGGCGGGGCTCCATCGGGGACGGTTCGGGTGGTCCGGGGGCAGGTGGTCCGGGGCAGTGGGGACTGCGGTTCGCGTCGAGGACGTACTTCCCGTTCGAGGACTGCGTTGTCCTACAGGCCACTGGGTTGCGTCCGCAGTCGTTTGTCGGAGAACGCAGTCCTGGTCGCAGAAGTACGTCCTCGACGGTGCGACGGCGCCCGTTGGGCGGCCCCTGTTCTCAAAACAACCTATGAAATGTATTGTGAGTCACTCAGGGGGTAGACATGAATGTTCGAACAGACATACTCTTGCGTCTGTTCAGACATTCAGAGTTGAGTGGATGCCCGAACGGGCGTACTGGGCTGACGGCACGGATCTTCCAGGGGGTGAACATGCGCATCAAGGACAGGCACCGCCAGATCGTGGAGCAGGTGCGCGGTGCAGGGCGGGTCCTCGTCACCGAGCTCGCCGAGCACTTCGACGTCACCCCTGAGACGATCCGCCGCGACTTGACCGCCCTGGACCGCAGCGGCGCCCTGCGCAAGGTCCACGGCGGTGCCATTCCCGCCCCCGCCCTGCCGGAGACCGGCGTGACCCAGCGCGAGCAGGTCAATCCCGCCGCCAAGCAGGCCATCGCCCGCGCCGCCCTGGCGCGGCTCGCACCGGGGCCCGGCATCACCCTCCTCATCGACGCCGGAACCACCACCGGGTCGCTCGCCCGCCTCCTGCCGGGCGACAGCGACCTGACCGTCATCACCAACTCCGTCCTGACCGCCGCCTGGCTGGCCGGCGCCGGACGCACCCGGGTGCGGATCCTCGGCGGCCAGCTGCGAGGACTGACCCAGGCCGCCGTCGGCCCCGAGGCCGTCGAGGCCCTGTCCACCCTGAGGGTCGACGTCGCCGTCCTGGGTGCCAACGGCCTGAGCGCAGCCCACGGACTGTCCACGCCCGACCCCGACGAGGCCACCGTCAAACGCGCCATGGTGCGCAGCGCCCGCCAGGTGGTGGCCCTGGTCGACTCCACCAAGATCGGCCAGGAGCACCTGGTCTCCTTCGCCTCCCTCGACGACATCGACCTCCTGGTCACTGACGTCGAGCTCCCGCCCGCACTCATCGACCAGCTCACCGCCACCGAAACCGAGGTACTTGTCGCATGATCCTGACCCTCACACCCAACCCGTCCCTCGACCGCACCGTCTCCCTGCCCGGACCCCTCCAGCGCGGCGCCGTCCAGCGCCTGACCGGCGTCGTCATGGAACCGGGAGGCAAGGGAGTCAACGTCGCCCGCGTCCTGTCCAACGCCGGGCGCGCCGCCACCGCCGTCCTGCCCGCCGCAGAGAACGACCCCATCCTCACCGCCCTGGGCGCCCTCGAGCTGCCCGGCCTCACCGTGCGATCCGTGCCCGTGGCCGGACCCGCCCGCATCAACACCGCCGTCACCGAGCCCGACGGCACCACCACCAAGCTCAACGAGCTGGGCGCGGGCCTGAGCCAGGAGGAGATCGACGCCGTCGAGCACGCCCTCCTGGAGACCCTCACCCTCACGGGGGCGTCGTCCGGAACCTCCCCCCACCACTGGGCGGTCCTGTCCGGCTCCCTGCCGCCGGGCGCGCCGGCCAGGTGGTACGCCCGCCTCGTGGGGCTCCTGCGGGAGGCCGCCCCGGGGCTGCGCATCGCCGTCGACACCTCCGACGAGCCCCTGGCCGCCCTGGCCGTCGAGCTGCCCGGATCGGCCCCCGACCTCATCAAACCCAACGGTGAGGAGCTCGGCCAGCTCGCCGGCCTGCCCGCCGAGCGCGCCATGGCCCTCGAGGAGGGCGCCGTCCAGGGGGACTACGGCCCTGTCGTCGACGCCGCCCGCCTCCTGGTGGGCCTGGGGATCGGCGCCGTCATGGTGACCCTCGGCCCCGCCGGCGCCGTCCTGGTGACCGCCGACGGCGCCTGGCACGCCACCGCCCCCGAGGTCCCGGTGGTCTCCACCGTCGGCGCCGGGGACTCCTCAGTGGCCGGCTACATCCTGGCCGACGTCAACGGTGGCGACGAGGCCGAGCGCCTGCGCACCGCCATGGCCTACGGCTCGGCCGCCGCCTCCCTGCCCGGAACCACCCTGCCCACGCCCGCCGACCTGCCCGAGCAGTCGGCCGTCGTCACCCGGCTCGCCTGAGTCGGGATGCCCGCGGGCGCTGGGGCCGCAGACCCGTGAGCCCCGCCTCCCGGCGCCTGTCGGCGGCCGGCCACCGCCCAGCCGGCTCCGCCGTCGACCGGCCACCGACTGTTCACCACCCGCCCACCGATCCGCCACCTGACCACCACTGACCGCATGCCCACCACTCTTGACCACCTGTGACCCGCCTCAGCCCACCGGGCGACGGCACCTCGGACACCAAGGAAGACCATGACCGAGAACAAGCCCCTCATCATCCCCGAGCTGGTCGCGCTCGACGCCGACGCCGGCCCGAGCAAGGAAGACGTCATCGAGTTCCTGGCCGCCACCGTGGCCGGTGCGGGCCGGGCCTCCAGCCCCGACGGCCTGGCCGCCGACGCCAAGAAGCGCGAGTCGACCGCCCCCACCGGGATTCCCGGAGGCATCGCCATCCCGCACTGCCGCAGCTCTCACGTCCTGGCCCCCAGCCTCGGCTTCGCCCGCCTGGTGCAGCCGGTCGACTTCGGGGCCGCCGACGGACGGGCCGCCGACCTCATCTTCATGATCGCCGCTCCCGACGGTGCCGACGACTTCCACCTCCAACTCCTGGCCAAGCTCGCCCGCGGACTCATGCAGACCGAGTTCACCGACGCCCTGCGCCAGGCCGCCGACGCCGAGGAGATCACCCGCATCGTCACCAAGCAGGTCCAGCCCGAGCTGCTCGACGGCGGGGAGGAGGCCGAGGACGGCGCAGTCGGTGAGGCCGGAAGCGCCGCGGGCTCGACCCAAGGAGACGGCGCCGTGGGGTCCAAGAAGGCTGCGGCGTCGTCGGCCCCGGCGGAAGGTCAGACCGTCATCGTGGGGGTCTCCTCCTGTCCCACCGGCATCGCCCACACCTTCATGGCCGCCGAGGCCCTGGAGCAGGCCGGCAAGGACCGCGGCATCACCGTGGCCATCGAGGGCCAGGGCTCGGGCAAGATCGACGCCCTCGACCCCGAGCTCATCAAACGGGCCAGCGCCGTCATCTTCGCCCACGACCTGCCGGTCAAGGGCCGCGAGCGCTTCGCCGGCAAGCCCGTCATCGACGTCGGGGTCAAGGCCGCCGTCAACGACGCCGGCTCCCTGGTGGACAAGGCCCTGGCCGCCGTCGACGACCCCAGTGCCGCCCGCGTGCCGTCCGGCGGCGGGTCCAGCGAGGAGAGCGAGGAGGGCTCCGAGCACTGGGCTCGGCGCCTGCAGCGCTCGGTCATGACCGGGGTGTCCTACATGATCCCCTTCGTGGCCGCCGGTGGTCTGCTCATCGCCCTGGGCTTCCTCCTGGCCGGGTACGACGTGGCCAACCTCTACGAGAAGATCTCCATCAGCGACTACTCCCTGTGGAACCTGCCCGGCAACGAGTTCGTCCACGAGATCAAGAACTCGGCCGACAACGTCGTGGGAACCGAGACGATCACCGTCTCCCAGTCCGGGCTGCTGCTGTACATCGGGTGGACGTTGTTCCTGCTGGGGCAGGCGGCCATGAGCTTCCTCGTTCCGGCGCTGGCCGGCTACATCTCCTTCGGGCTGGCTGGCAGGCCCGGGATCGCGCCCGGGTTCGTCATGGGGGTTGTCGCGGTTCAGGTCGGTGCCGGGTTCATCGGCGGCCTGGTCGGCGGCATCCTCGCGGGCTACTTCGCGGCCTGGCTCGCCGGGCTCAATGCGCCGGCCTGGCTGCGAGGGCTCATGCCCGTGGTCGTCATCCCACTGGGCACCACGCTGGTGGTCGGCGCCGTCATGTACCTGGTCCTCGGGCGGCCCCTGGCCGCCCTCATGACCGGGCTGAAGCACGGGCTGACCTCCATGTCCGGGGGCGGGTCGGCCGTGCTGCTCGGCATTATCCTCGGGCTCATGATGTGCTTCGACCTGGGCGGGCCGATCAACAAGGCCGCCTACCTGTTCGGCACCGCGGGCCTGTCCGAGGCCAGCGCCAGCAACACCGCCCCCTACGAGATCATGGCCACCGTCATGGCCGCCGGCATGGTGCCGCCGCTGGCGATGTCCGCCGCGACCTTCCTGCGCTCGCGACTGTTCACCAAGGCAGAGATCGAGAACGGGCGCAGCGCCTGGCTGCTGGGGCTGTCCTTCATCTCCGAGGGCGCCATTCCCTTCGCCGCCGCCGACCCGCTGCGCGTCATCCCGGCCACCATGGCCGGCGGCGCGGTCACCGGTGCGATGACCATGGCGATGCACGTCGGTTCCCGCGCGCCCCACGGCGGCGTGTTCGTTGCCTTCGCCATCACCAACTTCGGTGGCTTCCTCCTGGCGATCCTGGCCGGGACGGTGGTGACCACCGCGCTGGTCATCGTCCTCAAGGGGCTGGGGCGCAACGCCGACGGTCAGGGCGGCAAGGAAGGCGCCGAGGCGCAGGCCGCTGCCGCCGCTGCTTGAGCCGGCGAGCCTTATCACCGCCTCGTCGTGCGGGGTCCCGCCAGGTGCGGGCGCCCCGCACGACGCGTGTGAGGAGCGAAGAGGCCGAGTCTGAGAGGCTCGGTGTCCCCGTTGACGCAGGATGCTCCCCGGGGAGGTCCGGCATAGGCTTCGCGCCATGGCTGCAAGACGACGCATCGACCCCGCCGCCGGCGCTCAGGCCCTGCGCCAGTGGGCCCAGGAGCAGGACACGTCCGGCGATGGAGCGGCCAACGCCCCTGAAGGACCTGCCGGCGCTGAAAGAGCCGCCGGTGGCGCTGCCTCCGCCAGTCCCGCCGACCGGGCCGCCCGACGTTGGGTGACCGCCACCGCCGTGCGCTACACCCTCGAAGAACTCGCCGCCTGCGCTCCCGGGCGCTCGGTCGAGGTGCGAGTCCCGCCCTTCGGCGTCACCCAGGCCGTCGCCGGCACCGTCCACCGCCGGGGCACCCCGCCCAGCGTCGTCGAGACCGACGCCCCCACCTGGCTGTCCCTGGCCACCGGCCGACTCACCTGGCAGGACGCCCTGGCCGGCGGCACCCTGCACGCCTCCGGCGAGCGCTGCGACCTGTCCGCCTACCTGCCCCTGGTCAAGCTCTGAAAGCCTGTCCGGTCTGGACCGACCGGCGCCGGTATGGCCGTCGCCGTGCCGCCGTAGCGCCGCCGCCCCGATTCTGACTGTCGCTTTGGGAGCCGGGGCTGCTCCGCGGACTCGTCGGGACCGTCACCCATGTCCCGAGGCGTCGCGGACTGTTGTGCCAACCGCGCAGAGGACGAAAGTGTCACAAATGGCGACTTTTCAACGCGCGCTGTCGGGGCAGGCGTCAGGGCGCAAGGTCCTGACCAGCGTCAACGCGTTCTGACTGGTCGTCTGCGGAGCGCACTTGGTCCTAAAAGTCGCCGCCTGTGACAGATTGGGCCGATTCCGCCCCCATCCGCCTGTTGGCACTGCGCTGAGGGTCGGCGCCGGTAGGTTCATCCCGTGAGTCGCACGCGCCTGAGTTCCTACACCGCCCCGCCCGCCGAGGTCGCTCGGACCTTGGACGCGTTGCGCGCGCACTACGAGGTGCCCACCGCTTTCCCGCCCGAGGCCCTCGCCGAGGCGGAGGCCGCCGCCGGTGCCTGGGCCCAGGACGGCCCCGCCCGTCTCCTGGCGGACGGCGCCCGCGACGCCCGCGACCTGGAGCTGGTCACCATCGACCCGCCCGGCTCCATGGACCTCGACCAGGCGGTGCTCCTGGAGCGCCTGGTCGCGCAGCCCCACCAGGCCGGCACGGCCGCGGGGAACGTCGGGGGCACCCCCGAGCCGGCGGCCACCTACCGAGTCCACTACGCCATCGCCTCCCTGGCCACCTTCGTCACCCCCGGTGGCGCCCTGGACGCCGAGCTGCGCCGCCGTGGCGAGACCATCTACGCCCCCGACGCCGCCACGCCCCTGCACCCCGAGGTCCTCTCCCACGGCGCCGCCTCCCTGCTTCAGGACGCCGAGCGGCCGGCCTGCCTGTGGACCATTGACCTCGACGAGCGCGGCGAGGTCGTCTCCGCCCGGGTCGAGAGGGCCCTCGTGCGCTCGCGGGTGCGCCTCAGCTACGCCCAGGTCCAGGCCGCCATCGACGGGGAGGGAGCCCTGCCCCGTCAGGCGCCGGCCGACCTGCCCGAGCTCCTGGCCGAGATCGGCCGCCTGCGCCTGGAGCGCGAGACCGCCCGCGGTGGCATCAGCATGACCACGCCCGAGCAGGTCGTCGAGGTGAGTGAGGCGGCACAAGCGGCAGAGACAGTGCAGGCGGCGGAGCCGGCAGAGTCAGCAGGGGACGCGGACCCCACCGAGGGGCCCGGCCCCGCCGGCTACCGGCTCGCCTACCGCGTGCCCGTGCCCGCCGAGCAGTACAACGCCCAGATCTCCCTGCTCACCGGCATGTGCGCCGCCCGGATCATGGTGGACTGCGGCGTCGGCATCCTGCGTACCCTGCCGCCGGCGCGCCCCGAGGACTACGCCCGCCTGCGGCGCGTCGCCGCGGCTCTGGGCATCGACTGGCCGGCCGCCCAGCCCTACCCCGAGCTCGTGCGCGGCCTGGACCATGCCGTGCCCGCCCACGCGGCCTTCATGGAGCAGGCCATGTCCCTCTTCCGCGGATCGGGCTACCTCGCCTTCGGGGTAGGCGGCGTCGGGGTCCCCGCCGACGACGAGGCCGCCGACTCCGAGGAGGCCGTCCACTCCGCGATCGCCGCCCGCTACGCCCACGTCACCGCGCCGCTGCGCCGACTCGTGGACCGCTACGGCGAGGAGGTCTGCATCGCTGCCTGCGCCCAGGGGCCTGTGCCCGAGTGGGTCCTCCAGGCGCTGCCGGATCTTCCCGGCGTCATGGAGCAGACCGGCAGGCGCGCCCGAGCCATCGGCCGTGGGGCACTGACCGCCCTGGAGGCCCTGGTCCTGCGCGGGCACGAGGGTGAGGTCTTCGATGGCGTCATCACCTCCGAGCGCGATGGCCGCGGCGAGCTCGTCCTGGCCGAGCCCGCCGTCGTCACCGAGATCCGCGCCGGCAAGAGGGCCTTAGACGGCGGCCTCCCGGTGGGTGAGCGCGTGCAGGTCCGCCTCCTGTCCGCCGACCCAGCCTCCGGCATCCGCTTCCAGCTCCTGCGCCAGGAGCGCCCCTGAGACGGGCCGGCTCCGGCGACCGCAATGGGCAGATGGCGCCCGGGCGTGACAGACTGTGCGTGTGCGCACCGGTGAGAACCCCTCGCAGATCACCTTCGACCATCCCGACGGCACCCGCTCCACACCGCGGGCCGACTCCTCCGATCCCCTGGGGCGGCCCAGCCGACAGAGCCCGCCCGATCCGGCGACCCCCGAGGCTCCCGGGGCTCCCGCAGGGCCCGTCGTCGCCCCCGGCCTGAGCGCCCTGCCCGACGACCACTGCGACGAGCTCGAGCCCTCGCCGCGCGAGGAGTGCGGCGTCTTCGGCGTGTGGGCCCCCGGTGAGGACGTCTCCCGCCTGACCTACTTCGGCCTGTACGCCCTCCAGCACCGTGGCCAGGAGTCGGCCGGCATTGCCACCTCCAACGGCTCTCAGATCCTCGTCTACAAGGATCTCGGCCTGGTCTCCCAGGTCTTCGACGACCAGGCCCTGTCCAACCTCACCGGCCACATCGCCGTCGGCCACGTCCGCTACGCCACTCAGGGCGCCACCACCTGGGAGAATGCTCAGCCGATGCTCGGCCCGGCGGCCGGCTCCACCCTTGCCATGGCCCACAACGGCAACCTCACCAACACCCGCGAGCTCATGGACGCCGTGCGCGCCACCTCCGGGGAGGACCTCAGCGGCGAGCTCGGCCGCGGTTCCTCCACCGACACCGCCGTCCTGGCCGCCCTGCTCAACCTCGTTTCCGAGCACGGCGCCCTGGAGGGCTGGGACTCGGCCGCTGACGTCCTCACCTCCGGCATCACCGACGACGCCGAGCTCGACGCCGCCTACTTAGCGCCGGCCCCCTTGAGCGTCCACCAGGCCGCCCACCGGGTCCTGCCCATGCTGCGCGGTGCCTTCTCCTTGGTCTTCATGGACGAGCGCACCCTCTACGCCGCCCGCGACCCCCACGGAGTGCGCCCCCTGGTGCTGGGGCGCCTGGGCAACGGGTGGGCCGTAGCCTCCGAGACCGCCGCCCTGGACATCATCGGCGCCGCCTTCGTGCGCGAGATCGAGCCCGGCGAGCTCATCGAGATCGACGAGGACGGCGTGCGCTCCACCCGCTTCGCCACCGCCCGGCGGGCCGGCTGCGTCTTCGAGTACGTCTACCTGGCCCGCCCCGACACCCGCATCGCCGGACGCAGCGTCATCACCTCGCGCAACGAGATGGGCGCCGCCCTGGCCCGCGAGCACCCGGTGGAGGCCGACCTTGTCATTGCCACGCCCGAGTCGGGCACCCCGGCCGCCATCGGCTACGCGCAGGCCTCCGGCATCCCCTACGGGCAGGGTCTGGTGAAGAACGCCTACGTGGGGCGCACCTTCATCCAGCCCACCCAGACCCTGCGCCAGCTCGGCATCCGACTCAAGCTCAACCCCCTGCGCGAGGTCATCGAGGGCAAGCGCCTCGTCGTCGTCGACGACTCCATCGTGCGAGGCAACACCCAGCGCGCCCTGGTGCGGATGTTGCGCGAGGCCGGCGCCGCCGAGGTCCACGTGCGCATCTCCTCCCCGCCGGTCATGTGGCCCTGCTTCTACGGCATCGACTTCGCCACCCGCGCCGAGCTCATCGCCACCGGCATGAACGTGGAGGAGATTTGTCAGTCCATCGGAGCCGACTCCCTGGGCTTCCTGTCCGTCGAGGGCATGGTGGCCGCCAGCGGCCAGAAGGCCGACGAGCTGTGCATGGCCTGCTTCACCGGCGACTACCCGATCCCGCCGCCGGTGCGCAGCCTGATGGGCGCCGCCATCCCGGTGCGCCGCGTCCCGACCGCCTACCGCGGCCGGCGCCGCGAGGAGGCCGACCACGCCGGCCGCACCGTGCCGCCGGGCAGCATCACCCGCCCTGACCTGGCCTCCGGCAGCCCCCTGGGGTCAACGACCTAGCCCGGGCCCCGGCGCCTGCCTCGCCCCGGCCGGCTGGCCCGGTCCGCCGGAGTCCACCCGTTCCGCCGTCGGCGATGCGCACCGGCCACCCGTTCCGCCCTCGCCCCGTCCGCCCACCACCGCACCTTCGACCCGAGTCCACAAGGAGCCCCACCATGACCCAGCAGCCCGAGCAGCCTGAGCAGCCCGCCCCCGCCATCACCTACGCCGACGCCGGCGTGGACACCGCCGCCGGGGACCGGGCCGTCGCGCTCATGAAGGACGCCGTGGCCTCCACCATGACCCCGGCCGTCGTCGGCGGCGTCGGGGGCTTCGCCGGGCTCGTGGACGTCTCCGCCCTGCGCGACTACCACCGCCCCCTGCTGGCAACCTCCACCGACGGCGTGGGCACCAAGGTCGCCATCGCCCAGGCCCTCGACATCCACGACACCATCGGCCAGGACCTGGTGGGCATGGTCGTCGACGACATCGTCGTGGTCGGGGCCCGCCCCCTGCTCATGACCGACTACATCGCCTGCGGGCACGTCGTCCCCGAGCGGATCGCCGACATCGTGCGCGGCATCGCTCAGGCCTGCGCCGCCATCGGCACCCCGCTGCTGGGCGGGGAGACCGCCGAGCACCCCGGCCTCATGGCCCCCGACGAGTACGACGTCGCCGGGGCCGCCACCGGCGTCGTCGAGGCCGACCGGATGCTCGGCGCTGAGAAGGTGCGCGCCGGCGACGTCCTGGTCGCCCTGGGCTCCTCCGGGCTGCACTCCAACGGCTACTCCCTGGTGCGCCGCGTCATCGAGCACGCCGGCTGGGACCTGGAGCGTGAGGTCCCCGAGTTCGGCCGCACCCTGGGCCAGGAGCTGCTCGAGCCCACGCGCCTGTACACCCGCGTGTGCCTGGCCATGCTGGAGACCCTGTCCTCGCCGGCCGCCCCAGCACCGGTCCACGCCCTGTCCCACATCACCGGTGGGGGGCTGGCCGCCAACGTCGCCCGGGTCCTGCCGGCCGGGCTCATCGCCGACGTCGACCGCTCCTCCTGGACGGTGCCGCCGGTCTTCACCACCGTGCGCGAGCTCGGCTCGGTGCCGTGGGAGGACCTCGAGGGCACCCTCAACCTGGGGGTGGGAATGGTCGCCGTTGTTGACCCGGGCGTGGTCGATGCCGTCCTGCGGGTCGCCGAGGGCTCCGACATCCCCGCCTGGGTGCTGGGAGAGGTGCATGAGGCCGGCAAGTACGAGGCCCGGGGGCGGGTGGTCGCCGGAACGAAGGGCGTCGATGGGGGCGCGGTCGACATTCACGGCACCTACACCGCCTGAGCCATCGCGAGGTGTCACGGATGGCGACTATTCAATCCTCACTGGGCCGGTTCTGGAGCAACGAGTCAGGGCAGCACCGCCCTGACCTGGGTCGATGCGACACAGGCGATTCGGTTCGGGAGTGAAAAGTCGCCGAGAGTGACACAGATGGCTGCCCGACGGCCTCGACGCGCGCGTTCTTAGGCGTGCGGAAGGGCCGGCAGGTGCGTTCCTCCGGCCCTCGACTGGGGTGGGCTACTTGCCGTCCTCGTCCCAGTCATCGTCGTCGACGGCATACTTGGCGGCCAGCTCCTCGTAGTCGATCTCGTCGTCAGACTCGGATCCCGAGGACGCTGAGACGAGCTCCCGTTCCAGAGCCTTGTAATCGGTCTCCGGGCTGAAGTACTTGAGCTTACGGGCAACCTTGGTTGCCTTGGCCTTCTGACGGCCGCGCCCCATAGGCTCGACCCCCTCCAACGTGTCACGGCGCGCACGTGGGCGCGCTCTTCCTGGTCAAATATGTCGTGGGGCAACCGTACAACGTCAATGGTCACGAACACCATTCGGACACCGGAGGAGAGTCGTGGTGACGCACACCCCACATGCTGGGCAGTAGGTCCGAGAGTCGCATAGCGATTGCCCAGGGGGCCTTCGAGAGGCCCTCAGTGAGCCTGCGGATGCTGCCCAATGTCGGTCCGACGTTCCTCCAGAGAGGTGGGGATTCTCGGGGGCGGGGCTGCTGGCTCGGGTACTCCTAGGAAGGGGCGGGGGCTGCCCGACGGGCGGCGCCGGCACTTCGCCGGGGGCGTACGCGGAGGGCCTGACGGACGCACGGGTGCGCTTTGTTCGTCGGCACTGGTCTCGTCCGTTCCGGCCGCGAGGAGGTGTGGTGGGAGGGGGTGGATTTTGTCCAAATGGGACGACTTTGAAGCCGCTGCGAGCGGGCTGGATGAAGTCGAATCACCCTGACCTGCGCATATACGAACGGATCTTGCAGGCTGTGGCGTCATAGTCGTCCCATTTGGACACTTTGACGCCGATGAGGGGTGGGTTCTGGTGGTGGATGCACCACTCGTGGAGGGGTGTTATGTGTCTGGGGATTGGTTTGATCAGGGTGTGCGTCGTGATGTGGCGGCTGGTGAGTCGGCTTCGGCGGTGGCTCGGGATCTGGGGTGCTGTCGTGGGTCGGTGAGTCTGTGGTGCTAGGAGGCGGGGG
>NZ_KV811003.1:6446-35871 GCF_001812965.1 Actinomyces sp. HMSC075C01 | reverse complement strand
CTGAGCCAGGATCAAACTCTCCAAACAAAACCAACAAACCAGGCCCCAACCAACCACAAACAAATAGCCAGCCAGAACCCAAAGTCAGTACATTCAGCCCAGAAAATCCAGACCAAAGCCCAACCCAACCCCCACACAAATGAGAGCCAGGCAAACCAAAACAAAACAAACCCCAAAAACCACACACAACCATGCGCAGCCCCCAGGGCAATGGCATAAAAAACATGACACACTATCGAGTTCTCAAACAACACACCCACCGAGAACTCGTCACAAGACATTCTGTCTTCTGCTTCGCTCCCGGAAGCGCCTGAGAAACTTTAGCGAGCCGGATTTTCTGAGTCAAACGAATGGCTGGTGACCCTCGTCTCTCATTCGGCTCTCTTCAGTTCTCACTTCCCGGTCGGTCTGAGGAAATTCATCCTCCCCGTTTCGGGCCGGAGAGAACATTACGCACCGACCACCAACCCGTCAAACTGTTGAGCGGTGACGGTGCCCACAAGGCACTGTCACCGCTCAGCAACCGTGTTCGTAAGGTGCGGCTTCCCCCTTATGAGGAAGCCTGAACCGCGCGTCCGACGGCCAGGTTCCGCCGTCCCTTACGCACCAGGACCACTCCCCCGGCGAGCAGGTGCTCGGGACCGATGACCACGGTCTCGTCGGCCACCTTGACGTTGTTGATGTAGGCGCCGCCCCCGGCGATGGTCTTGCGGGCGGCGTTGCGCCCTCGCTCCAGCCCCGTGCCCACGAGCAGGTCCACGATTGTGGTCTGTCCGACTGTCACGTCACTGGAGGCGAGATCGGCCGTGGCCGCCAGGATCGTCGCCTCGTCGATGTCGGCAAGCTCTCCTCGCCCCCACAGTGCGGAGGTCGCCGCCTGCGCCTGGGCGGTCGCGTCGGCTCCGTGGACCCACGTGCAGACCTCGTGTGCCAGAACCCGCTGCGCCTCACGTGCTTTCGGGTTCTCGGCCGTGGCCGCCTCCAGGCGCTCGATCTCCTCGCGCTCCAGGAAGGTGAAGACCTTGAGGAAGCGCACGACGTCGGCGTCGTCGACCTGGAGCCAGAACTGGTAGAAGGCGTAGGGGCTGAGCATCTCGGGGTTGAGCCAGATCGCCCCGCCCTCGGACTTACCGAACTTGGTGCCGTCGGCCTTGGTGATGAGGGGGTTGGTCATGACGTGGACCGAGGCGCCCTCAACCTTGTGGATGAGGTCCATCCCGCCCACGAGGTTGCCCCACTGGTCGTTGCCGCCGACCTCCAGGGTGCAGCCGTAACGTCGGTAGAGCTCGAGGTAGTCGTTGGCCTGGAGGATCTGGTAGCTGAACTCGGTGTAGGAGATGCCCTCCTCGCTGGCCAGGCGCCGGGCGACGATGTCCTTGGAGAGCATGGTGCCCATGCGGAAGTGCTTGCCCAGGTCCCGCAGGAAGTCGATGGCGCTCATCGCCTGGGTCCAGTCCAGGTTGTTGACGATCCGCGCCGGGTTGTCCCCGCTGAAGTCGAGAAGGTTCTCGAGCTGCTCCTGCAGGCTGGCTGCCCAGCCGGCGACGACGTCCTTGGTGTTGAGGGTGCGCTCCCCCTTGGCGCGCGGGTCGCCGATGAGCCCGGTCGCCCCACCCACCAGCGCCAGGGGGTGGTGCCCGGCGAGCTGAAGATGACGCATGACCTTGACGGCTACGAGGTGCCCGTGGTGAAGGCTCGGCGCAGTGGGGTCGAACCCGCAATAGAAGGTGACGGCCCCGTCGCTGAGCGCCGCTCGCAGCGCGTCAATGTCGGTGTGCTGGGCGATGAGCCCGCGCCACTGCAGTTCGTCCAGGATGTCCATCACTGTCCAGTCGCCTTCCGTGGGTTGTCGTGCTTACCGCACGCGTGTTCCCGGCGCGTCACGCTCGGGTCCGGCTGATACCTCCGGCACAGATAGTCTGCCATGCTCCGGCTCGGCCTCCACGAAGAGACCAAGCCGCGGAGCCATGAACCGGATACGGGGAGCCTTCATGAGCCGCGTCTCGCACGATGCGCCGGTGAAAGTCGACGTTGTGGTTCCAGTAGTCACTGGCCACTGCGGGAGCCTGGTGGAGCAGCCGCCGTGGTCGGACCGGCTGTGTCGCTCGAGGTCTTGGGGCTCTCAGTCCGGTCGATGGACGCCTTGGTCTCCTCGTTGGACTGCGGCGCTGATCCGCGCGCTACGACGCCGGCTTCGCGCAGCAGTGCCTCGCGCAGGTGGGGCACGGCGGCGAAGTACGCCTCGTCGGCGCCCTCCACCAAACGCGTTGCCCGGGCCCCGACATCTCTGCCTGCCGCTGTCATGGTCACGATCCGGGCACGGGCGTCCTTGGGATCCGGTTGCCGCGACACCAGACCGGCCCGCTCCAGCCGGCGCAGCACCTGGCTGGTGGTCTTCACGTCCATTCCCGCCTGGGTCGCGACCATCACCTGGCTGGCCCCGTCCCCGTGCTCCTCGAGCCACTGCGTGCAGGCCAGGAGGACGAACTGGGAGTGTGTCAGTCCAACTGGCTCCAGGGCGGCAGCGATGTCTCGCTGCCAGGCCAGCGCGGCCCTCCACATGAGGAAGCCGGGACTCGCCTCAGGACCCTGGAACCTTGTCTTCACATATCGACCCTAGCAGCCTCGACGAGCGAGTCGATGGCCTGCGGAAAGTCCTCGGCGATTCCTGGGCCGATCGTCGGGCCGACATCGTCGGCACCGGGGCCGTCGATGTCGAGGCGGGTAGTCACCACACTCTTCCCTTGCGTCTGCGCGGGCATGAAGGAGTGGGTGAAGGTCAGCTCCACTCCCCCGTAGGAGACCCGGTCCGCCTGGACATGAGGGGGTTCCCAGCGGATCACCGTGATCTCGATACTGTCCTGCCCCTCCGGTGTCATCGTGATCGAGGCGCCGGGCCCCACAGGCTCACGCGGCTCGTAACGATCTCCCTGCGGGAGCTCGATCTGACCGGAGAGCACCTTGATCCAGGTCTCCCACAGGACCTCCGCCGGGAGATCCACTGTCCGTTGGCACTCAGTCGACCACATGGCCGTCTCCTTCCTCCGCGCTCAGCGGTTCAGTGCTGCCAATAGTCTTCGTAGCGATAATCTGTACACCTATTATTAGCGGATGGGAGGAGTGCTTGCAAGTGGGTGCCCGACGACGTGAGGCTCAGTGACGTTCAGTCCTGTGAGCGTCTCCTGGTGACGGCAGGCCGGTACGTCGAGACAGTGGGCTCTCCATCCAGCCAGAAGCGCCACGGGAAGGCATCTCCGTCTCCCCCGGGGCCGGCCACCCCGGTTCGGGGCCCGCGGCGGATGCGCCCGGCATCCGGTGCCCGCTGCGGCTCCGGCAACGTCAGGCTGATGCGTGATCCCGGCCCGCCCAGCAGTGCGCCGTCGTCGGAGCGGTCCAGTCCCAGTGCGGCGCACAGTCTGGCCGGGCCACGGGCCAGGTCGCGGTCAGTGCGGGCTGCGGGGCGACGCGCCCGAGCCTGTTCGATTCCCTCCACAACCTCTCCCCCGCGTAGCAGCACCGCGCGTGAGACCCCGGCTGGTCCGGTGACGATGTTGAGGCAGTGGTGCATGCCGTAGGTGAAGTAGACGTAGATGCGCCCGCCGGCCTCGAACATGGAGGCGTTGCGCGCCGTGCGCCCCCGGAAGGCGTGGGAGCCCGGGTCCTTCTCACCGCGGTAGGCCTCCACCTCGGTCAGGCGGATCGCGACGTGCCCGTGCGAGTCGCTCACGGCGATGACGGCGCCCAGCAGCGCCGGGGCCACCTCCAGGCTGTCGCACCTGAGCAGCGAGGCGACCTCGAAGCTCAGCTCGGTCACCGTCTCCCCCATGCCACCACCTGACATCGTCCTGCCGCCCCGACTCAGTCCTGCTGCTCCTCGTCCCGCTCCACATCGGCCTCACTGGGCTCGGGCCACTGGGGCCCCGCGGGGCCATCCAGCAGGGAGCCCTCCCAGGCGAAGACTCGCAGCTCGGCGCTGCGAGCGATGGCGCGGGCGAGCTGTTCCACCACCCGCACCGGTGCGGTGCCGCCGTGGCCGGTGCGAGCAGCCACCGAGCCCTCGGCCGACAGGACCTCCCGCACGCCCGGGGTGAGCCGCCCATCAATGGCGGCGAAGTCGGCGTCGGTCAGGTCCCACAGCTCGACGCCGCGCTTCTCGCACTCGCGCACGCAGGCTCCGGAGATCTCATGGGCGCTGCGGAAGGGCACACCGTTCTTGACCAGCCACTCCGCGATGTCGGTGGCCAGGGAGAATCCCTGGGGGGCGAGCTCGGCCATGCGCTCGTAGTGGAGGGTCATCGTGCTCACCATGCCGCTGACGGCCGGCAGGAGAATGGCCAGGGTGTCGACGGCGTCGAAGACCGGTTCCTTGTCCTCCTGCAGGTCCCGGTTGTAGGCCAGGGGCAGGGCCTTGAGGGTGGCGAGCAGCCCGGTCAGGTCACCGATGAGGCGTCCGGCCTTGCCGCGGGCGAGCTCGGCCACATCCGGGTTCTTCTTCTGCGGCATGATGGACGAGCCCGTGGAGTAGGAGTCGTCCAGGGTGACGAAGTCGAACTCCTTGGTGTTCCAGATGATGATCTCCTCGCTCAGGCGCGAGACGTTCACCGCCACCATCGCCAGGACGAAGCTCAGCTCGGCGACGACGTCGCGGGCGGCGGTACCGTCGATGGAGTTCTCCACGGCGGCCTCGAATCCGAGGTCGGCGGCCACGGCATCGGGGTCCATACCGAGTGTGTTGCCCGCCAGCGCGCCGGATCCGTAGGGGCTCACGGCGGCGCGGGAATCCCAGTCCTCAAGGCGCTCGACATCGCGCATGAGGGGCCAGGCGTGGGCCAGCAGCTGGTGGGCGACGAGCACCGGCTGGGCGTGCTGCATGTGGGTGCGTCCGGGCATGATGGCGTCGGAGGCCTGGGCGGCCTGGTCGATGAGGGCGTCGACGACGTCGAGGACGAGTCCGGCCACGTGGCGGGCCTGGTCGCGCAGGTACATGCGGATGAGGGTGGCGATCTGGTCGTTGCGGCTGCGTCCAGCGCGCAGACGGCCCCCCAGGTCATCACCGGCGCGCTCGATGAGGCCGCGCTCCAGGGCGGTGTGGACGTCCTCGTCAGTGGCCTCCGGGACGAAGATGCCGGCGACGACGTCGGCCTCGAGACGGTCCAGGGCTTCGAGCATGCCGGACAGCTGCTCCTCGTCCAGCAGGCCGGCCTGCGCCAGGGCGCGGGCGTGGGCCCGGGAGCCGGCGATGTCGTAACGGGCCAGGCGCCAGTCGAAGTGGGTGCTCACCGACAGGGCGGCCAGTGCGTCGGCGGGTCCTCCTGAGAAGCGTCCACCCCACAGGCTGACGCCGGCGGGGGCCGCGTCCTGCTGAGGTTCTGAGGCAACGGGCTGGGCAGCGGATGGCTTATCGGGCTGGCTGGAGAACTGGCTCATGACACCATCATGACCCATCTGCCCGCGCAGGTTCCTCAACGTCCAGTCAGGAAAGGCCCTGTCGTGGGTTGTTCCCGGGCATTCGTGAGGAAGGTGAAGGAGCGGGATCCGGGCAGGCGACGCCAACCAAAGAGAAGGAGGAAAGGCCTGCATCGCGGTTGACGGGCAATGCCATGATGAGCCAATGCCCGCCGAACAAGACGCACTCTTCCCAGGCAAGCAATTCATCTCCACCGTACTCGAGGCCCTCGAGACCAAGACCAGGATGACCGGGGCGATCGCCCACCGCTACCTCATGCGCGCCGCCATGGCCGGCATGATCGTGGCGGTCTTCTACATCGTCAACTACGCCATTGTCGGCGTCTTCGACGGCCTGCGCCTCGGGGACGCCTCGCTCGCGGGGGTCGGAAAGATGCTCGGGGCCCTGGCCTTCGGGCCCGCCCTCGTCTTCATCTACTACACGAAGTCCGAGCTGCTCACCAGCAACATGATGGTGGTGGTCATCGGCTACTACTACAAGCGCATCTCAGCGTGGAGGACCCTGAGGGCGCTGGCCATGTGCCTGGCAGGCAATTTCATGGGCGGTCTCGTCTTCGCCGTCATGTACCGCTTCTCCACCCTCGTGGACGGAGCCACTGGCGAGCAGGCCGTGCACTCGGTGCAGGCCAAGCTCCATTACCTGTCATCGGCCTCCGGGGTCGCTGACCTGTTCGTGCGGGCGATCCTGTGCAACTTCATGATCAACCTGGCGATGCTCCTCATCTACAACGGCTTCATCCACGAGGACTGGTCCAAGATCTTCTCCATGATCATCGCCGTATTCGTCTTCGCCTTCCTCGGCTTCGAGCACTCGGTGGCCAACACCGTCCTGTTCACCGTCGTGGGGCTGACGCACGGGATCGATGTCCTGCCAGCGCTGGGGAACGTGGCCGTGGCGCTGCTGGGCAACTTCGTGGGCGGTGGGCTGCTGATCGGCGGCTACTACGCCTACGCCAACGACGACTCCCACTGGCTACGCCGCCAGCCCCACCACCACGAGGCACAGGCGGCCGAGTAGCCGAGTGCTTCGGAGGTAGCGGGGCCGGCGGCGCGGCTCAGTCAGAACCCTCGACCGTTGCCGGCGCGCACGTCGCGAGCGGCAGCGAGCTTGGACTGCATCCCGTAGATCTCGATGAATCCTCGTGAGGAGGACTGGTCGAAGGTGTCTCCGCTCTCGTAGGTGGCCAGGTTGAAGTCGTACAGGCTCGTCTCGGAGCGGCGCCCGTTGACTGTCGCCCGGCCGCCGTGCAGGACCATTCGAATGTCACCACTGACGTAGCGCTGCGTGTCCTCGATGAAGGCGTCCATGGAGCGCTTGAGCGGGGAGTACCACTGGGCCTCGTAGACGAGCTCGGCCCAGGTCTGCTCCATGCTCCGCTTGTAGCGGCGCTGCATGCGTTCCAGGGTGACGGCCTCGAGCGCCCGGTGGGCCTCGATCAGGGCCACGGCGCCGGGGGCCTCGTAGATCTCGCGGGACTTGATCCCCACGAGCCGGTCCTCGACCGTGTCGATACGCCCCACGCCCTGGGCGCCGGCTCTGCGGTTGAGCTCCTGAATGGCTTCCAAGGGGCTGACCTCGCGACCGTCGATGGCTACGGGAATGCCCTCCTTGAACGTGAGGATCACCTCGTCGGGCAGGGGCGGGTAAACGGGGTCATCGGTGTAGATGTAAACGTCCTTAGTGGGGGCGTTCCACAGGTCCTCGAGGAACCCGGTCTCGATGGCACGCCCCCAGACGTTCTGGTCGATGGAGAAGGGGTTGTGCTTGGTGGTCTCGATCGGCAGGTTGTGCTTCTCGGCGTAGTCGATGGCCACGTCACGGGTCAGTGCCAGATCGCGCACCGGGGAGATGCAGTCCATGTCGGGGGCCATGGAGGTGATGGAGACCTCGAAGCGGACCTGGTCGTTGCCCTTACCGGTGCAGCCGTGCGCCACGGTGTGCGCGCCGAACTCGCGGGCGGCCTTGACCAGGTGGCGAGCGATGACGGGGCGGGAGAGGGCCGAGACGAGCGGGTAGGTCCCCTCGTAGAGGGCGTTGGCCTTGAGAGCCGGCATGCAGTAGTCGTTGGCGAACTCGTCTCGCGCGTCGGTGACGTAGGCCTCGACGGCGCCGCAGTCGAGGGCTCGCTGACGAATCACCTCAAGGTCCTCGCCGCCCTGACCGACGTCGACGGCGACAGCCACAACCTCTCGACCGGTGGCCTCGCCGATCCAGCCGATAGCGACGGATGTGTCCAGGCCTCCGGAGTAGGCCAGGACGACACGGTCCTTGTGGATGCTCATGGGATCACTCTTCTCTTCGTGATGGCGCCGACGAAGCGGCGTTGAGGTGACTGGGAATGTCAAGGGTGGTGGGGAGAAAGGTCAGGCTCGGGCCGAGGGATCGGCCAGAGCGAGCAGGTGCCTGGCCACATCGGCTGCAACCTGGGCGCCGCGGGTGATGACCAGGACGGTGTCGTCGCCGGCGATGCACCCCATGACGCCGGGCATCATGGCGTCGTCGACGGCCCCGGCGAGCAGCTGGGCGGCGCCGGCGGGAGTTCGCAGGACCACCTGGGGGCCGGCCCACTCGGCGGTGACGAGCAGCTCGGCGCACCAGCGGGACAGGCGAGGGGTGGTGTGGGCACGCAGGGAGTCGTCGGTCTCCTCCGTCTCGGAGAGGGTTCCGGCATGGACCTGGCCGGGGGCACCGGCCTCAGGCATGGCGTAGATGAGCTCTCCGCCCGGAGCGCGAATCTTCGTGGCCCGCAGCTCCACCAGATCCCGTGAGAGCGTGGCCTGGGTGGTACTGATGCCGCGCTGAGCCAAGGACTTGCGCAGCTGGGCCTGGGAGCGGATGCGTTCACGTGACAGGATCTGGACGATACTGGCGTGCCTGGCGGCCTTGGTCCCGGGAACCAGTGGGGCCGCTGCCGTCTGGTCACGTTGAGAGGCCTCGACTGCGGCACTCATGAACCGGCATTCTCTGACAGGGCCCGAGCAAGGACCTTAGACAGTGTGGTGGTGAAGGCCCTGGCGTCGTCATCGGAGAGGATGAAGGGGGGAGCCAGGCGGATCGTGTCGGGGCGCGGCGCGTTGACGATGAAGCCGCGGGTCGCCAGGGCGGCGGCGAGCTCAGCAGCGGGCGGGAGCCCGTCTCCCATCCCGACACCGAGCAGCAGGCCCCGGCCGCGCACCTGGTCGACTCCGTCAACAGCCGCCAGCTCTCGGGACCAGGCCGAGCCGAGCTGCTGAACCCGGTTGAGCAAGGCCTGGCTGCGGATGGTCTCGATAACGGCGAGCGCTGCTGCGCAGGCCACGGGGTTGCCGCCGAAGGTGGTGCCGTGCTGCCCCGGCTCGAGGAGAGCCGCGGCCTTCCCGGTGGTGACCACCGCACCGATGGGGATGCCTCCGCCCAGTCCCTTGGCCAGGGTGACGACGTCGGGAACGACGCCCGGTGCCAGCAGGTGATGGGCCATCCAGGCGCCGGTGCGTCCCATTCCGGTCTGGACCTCGTCAATGATGAGCAGCGCGCCGGCGGCCTCAGTCAGCTCGCGGGCCGCCTCCAGGTATCCGGCGGGAAGCTCACGCACCCCGGCCTCGCCCTGAATGGGTTCGACGATGAGTGCCGCCACGTCCGGCCCCAGTGCGGTGCGCAGTGCCTCGACGTCTCCGGCGGGGATGAACTCGACCCCGCCGGGTAGGGGCTCGAAGGGCTCACGGTAGGCGGCCTTGTAGGTCAGGGCCAGGGCACCCATGGTCCTGCCGTGGAAGGCATTCTGGAGGGCCAGGACCCGAGGGCGCCGGCTACCGCCATGGCGGCGGGCGATCTTGAAGGCGGCCTCGTTGGCCTCGGTACCGGAGTTGGCCAGGAAGACGCGGGAGTCGTGAGCGGGGCAGTCGGGGAAGGTGAGCCGGACGAGTTCCTCGGCGAGACTGACCTGGGCGGGGGTGGTGAAGAAGTTCGAGACGTGCCCCAGCTCGGAGAGCTGCTCGGTGACGGCCTGAACGATCGCGGGATGCGCGTGCCCCAGGCAGTTGACGGCGATGCCCGCCAGCAGGTCGATGTACTCCTGGCCGTCGGCGTCCCAGACGTGGGCGCCCCGCCCCCGCACCAGGACCCGGCTGGGGGTGCCGAAGGTGTTCATGACGGCGTCGGTGTAGCGGGTCAGCCAACCGGCGTTGCCGGTGCCGGCCCCGTTCACCTCCGCGGTGGGTGCCTGAGCGTGTGAGGAGGGGGTCATAGGCTTTTGCCTCCGTTCAGCGGTGGGACCGGGGCGTCTCCGGGGTGAATGACGGTGCCGACGCCCTGGTCGGTGACGATCTCGAGCAGCATGCTGTGGGCCTGACGTCCGTCAACGACGTGCGCCTGTGCGACTCCCCCGTAGACGGCCCTCAGGCAGGCCTCCATCTTGGGGATCATCCCGGCCTCGAGCGTGGGCAGGAGCTCCTCCAGCGCGGCGGCGCTGATGAAGGGCACCAGCGTGCTGCGGTCGGGCCAGGCGGCATAGAGCCCCTCGACGTCGGTGAGCATGAGCAGGGTGCGGGCCTTGAGGGCCACGGCGATCGCGGCGGCGGCCGTGTCGGCGTTGACGTTGAGGACGGTCTCGGAGTCCGTCGTCAGCGGGGCGACCGAGGAGATGACCGGGATGCGGCCCTGGTCGAGCAGGTCGATGATGGGCTGCGGGCTGACGTCGACAACGTCACCGACTAGGCCGACGTCGACCTTGTTCCCGTCCACCGTGGCCAGGCGCTGCCGGGCTCGCAGGAGTCCTCCGTCCTCACCGCTGATGCCGACGGCGGCTGAGCCGTCGATGTTGAGCAGGGAGACGAGCTCTCTCTGCACGGAGCCGGTGAGGACCATGCGGACCACGTCCATGACCTCGGGCGTGGTGACGCGCAGGCCTCCGCGGAACTCCGAGGCGATGCCCAGCCGCTTGAGCATCGCGTTGATCTGGGGCCCGCCGCCGTGGACGACGACGGGGCGCACCCCGACCTGGTGGAGGAAGAGAATGTCCTGGGCGAAGGCGCGCTTGAGCTCATCGTTGACCATGGCGTTGCCGCCGTACTTGATGACCATGGTGGCGCCCTTGTAGGTGCGCAGCCACGGCACGGCCTCCAGCAGGACGGATGCCTTGGTCTGTGGGTCGAGAGGGGTCCGTTTCATGTCGTGTAGTCCGCGTTGATGGTGACGTATCCGTGAGTGAGGTCGTTGGTCCACACGGTGGCCTCGGCCGGGCCCGCCGACAGGTCGATGTCGATGCGGGTCTCGCGTGGGCTCATGTCCACCGCGTCCCGGTTGGGCTGGGGGGCGCCGTGGCTGAAGATCGTGATGCCGTTGATGGCGACGTCGACCTCATCGGGGTTGAAGGGGCAGACGTCCTCGGGCACGGTCCCCAGCTGGGAGAGGATGCGCCCCCAGTTGGGATCGGCCCCGGCGACGGCGCACTTGAGGAGGTTGGAGGAGCTGACGGTGCGGGCCGCGGCCTCGGCGGCCTCCTCGCTGACGGCTCCGGAGACGGTGATGGCGATGTCGTGGGTGGCGCCCTCGGCGTCGGCCACGAGGCGCCGGCCGAGCCGGCTCATCACCTCGGTGAGCGCCTCGTCAAGCTCGGCCCGGGAGGGGGTGGTGCCGGAGGCTCCGGAGGCCAGCAGGAGGACCGTGTCATTGGTGGACATGCAGCCGTCGGAGTTGATCCGGTTGACGGTTCGCGTTGTGGCGGACGCCAGGGCGTCCTGCGCCTGCTGAGGGGTGAGAACGGCATCAGTGGTGATGACGGCGAGCATGGTGGCCATGCCGGGGGCCAGCATCCCTACTCCCTTGATCATGCCGCCGATGGTCCAGCTCTGTGCCCCGGTACCGACCGTGAGGGTGTCCTCCTTGGAGACGGTGTCGGTGGTCATGATGGCGGTGGCGGCGTCGGTCCCGGCCTGGGGCGTGTCGGCCAGGGCGAGGGCGGCGACGTCGATGCCCTCCAGGAGGACGGGCATGTCGATGCGCTCCCCGATGACGCCGGTGGAGCAGACCAGGATCTGGCCCGGTTCGGCGCCCAGCAGACCTGCGGTGCGGGTGGCGGTGGCTTCGGTGTCGTGCATGCCCTGCGCTCCGGTGCAGGCGTTGGCGCTGCCGGAGTTGAGGACGACGGCGCGGGCGTGGCCCGGCTGCACGCCTTCCTGACCGGCCAGGAGCCGGCGTGACCAGACGACGGGGGCGGCGACGACCCGGTTGGTGGTGAACACCCCGGCCGCGGTGTCCAGCGGTCCGTCATTGACGACGAGGGCGAGGTCAGGCTTGCCGGAGGCCTTGAGGCCGGCGCGCACGCCGGCGGCACGGAATCCCTGGGCTGCGGTTACGCTCACGGTGCGACTCCTTGGGCGGTGATGGCGGTGGTCTCCTTCAGCCCGAGAGCAAGGTTGAGGGACTGAAGGGCGGCACTGGCGGTGCCCTTACCGAGGTTGTCGATGGCGCACATGGCCACGACGGCGTCCGCGCCACGGTCGATAGCGACCTGAACGGTGGCGGTTCCGCTTCCCAGGACGGTGCCGGTGGTGGGCCAGGTCCCCTCGGGCAGCAGCTGGATGAGGCTCTCACCGCTGCCGGTGGCCCCGTAGGCGTCGTTCCAAGCCGCCCGCAGGACGGCTTCGGGTTCGGGGGCCTCGCGCAGGGCCGTAGTCATGGGTGCGGTGACGGTGGCGAGGATGCCGCGGCTCATGGGGACCAGGACCGGGGTGAAGGACAGGTGCACGCAGCCCGCGGGGGCGCCGGCCACCTCCAGGTTCTGGAGGATCTCGGGAATGTGCCGATGGGTGCCTCCGACGGCGTAGGGCTGAGCCGAGCCCAGCGCCTCGGCCGCGGTGAGGTGAGGCTTGAGGGCCTTGCCTGCGCCGGAGTAGCCGACGGCCAGCACCGCGGTGAGCCGGGAGGGATCGAGGAGTCCGGCGGCGATGCCGGGCTGGACCGCCAGGGTGACAGCGGTGACGTTGCAGCCGGGGACGGCGATGCGCCTGGTGGCTGCCAGCTCTTCACGCTGAGCGCGGGCGCGCGTCTCGCCGTGGTGCAGGAGCTCGGGCATGCCGTAGGTCCAGGCACCGGCGTAGTCCGATCCGTAGAAGGTCTCCCACGCCTGCTGGCTGGTCAGTCGGTGGTCCGCCCCGCAGTCGATGAGAAGCGGCGCGCCGCCGCTCGAGGTGAGCTCCTCCAGCGCCGCCGTGACGGCTCCTGAGGCTCCGTGCGGCAGGGCCAGGACGACGACGTCGTGCTCGGCGAGGATCTCCGCCTCAGTGGGTTGGACGATGCGATCCGCCAGGGACAGCAGGTGCGGATGGTGGTCTCCGATCCGACTGCCCGCGGACGAGGCCGCGGTGAGTGCGCCGACCTCCACCTCCGGGTGGGCTGTGAGCAGGCGCAGAACCTCGCCGCCGGCATATCCGGTGGCTCCAGCAACAGCAACTGACCAAGTCATGCAGCAACCATACATCCGCATGCATAGAAATGCATTCATCGCCCGCTGCTGTGATTCATCTCCTCCCTCCACCCTCAGGGGCGAGGACTAGGAGCGATCGCGGCGACCGGTGAGCGTGTCGTCATGGAGGGAGGTGGCGATGGCGTCGGCCCACTGGCGCACCTCGTCCCAGTCGCGGTAGTCGCCCTCACTCGCTCCCCCGAGCTTGGCGATGGAGCGCTCCCGCAGGCTGAGCTTGGAGGGGTCGAAGCGGCCCGCGAAAGTCATGTGATCCTTCGGGTCGATGGCCAGGAGCACCGGGCCGATGCGCATGGGGTCGGAGACCTTGCCCTTGGGCAGGCCGGAGAGCCCCACGGAGAAGGCCCACACGGGCTTGGCCCTGAGGACGTCATGGAAACGCTTGGTGAAGTCGACGGCCTCCGGCGTCCACTTGGTCATGTAGACCGCACTGCCCAGGATGAAGGCGTCATACTCCTCGACGCTGTCGACATCCTCAGGGCGCTTGGTCTCCACATCGATCTGGGCGGCCTGGAGCCGCTCGGCAATCACCGCGGCCACCTCATCGGTGGACCCGTGCTTGGAGGAAGAGGTCAGCAGGATCTTCATGCCGCCTAGTATTACTGAGACCACACCCACTGTCTGGGATCCCCTACTCGACGAAAGCACTGAAAAAGCGCTGACGGCCATGATGTGCATCACATATGGCCGTCAGCGCTGGTAGATCTGCGTGGTTCAGCTGCGCAGCTCGGCCCCCAGAAGCTTGGCGGCCCGCTTGACCACGCGCTTGCGCACAGCGGCGGTCTCCTCGGCTGTCAGCGTGCGGTCGGGGGCCCGCAGCACCAGGGAGAAAGCCAACGACTTCTTGCCCTCGCCGAGCTGGGGGCCGCGGAAGACGTCGAAGAGGCGAACCTCCTCAGCCAGATCCCCTGCGGCCTGTCTGACCAGGGCCTCGACCTCGGCGGCGGTAGTGGTCTCGTCGACGACGAGGGCGATGTCCTCCTTGGCGGCAGGGAACGTGGAGACAGCCTTGACCTGGAGTGCCCCGGCGCTGCGGGCGGCCTCCAGCAGCGGGTCGAGGTCGATCTCGACGGCGCAGGCACGCTCGGGAAGTCCGAGCGCGCGCACCACCCGCGGGTGGAGCTCTCCGGCATGGGCGACGAGCCTGCCGGGCTCGATCTCCTTGCCCCGACGTCGGCCGGGCAGGCGGATCTCCGCGGTGCGGCCGGGGTGCCAGGGAGCGTAGGGGTGCTCAGGGGCGCAGACCTCGACCTGCACCCCGAGCGCCGCGGCCACGGTACGAACCACCTCGACGGCGTCGGCCCAGTCCCAGAGGCGGCCCGCCCCGAGAACCCCGGAGCGTTCGTGCTCACCGGTCATGACGGCACCGACGTGGGTGGGCTGGGCGGGGATGCCCGCCTCGAGGGCGGCCTCCTCGGACTGGCTGGGGCGCTTGGAGGTTCCGGGGATCGGGGCGGGAACGGTTCCGGCCGGGTGGGTGACGGAGCCGACCTCGAAAACGGCGACGTCAGTCAGGCCACGGGAGACGTTGCGCCGGGCGACGTCGACCAGGGAGTCGAGCACGCTGGTGCGCAGGTAGGGGGCGTCCTCAGCCAGGGGGTTGGCCAGGCGGAGCCTCTGGCGGCGAGCGTCGTCGGCAGGGATCTCGAGCAGGTCGTGGACGTCCCCGATGAAGGGGTAGGACAGGACCTGGGTGAGTCCAGCATCGGCCAGGGCGCGCACGATGTCACGGCGGGCCCTCTGGTCAGCGCTCAGTCCCGTGCCGGCGGGGGCATTGGGCACGATGACCGGGATGGCGTCGTATCCGTCGAGGCGGGCGATCTCCTCAGCCAGGTGGGCGGGGCCCACCAGGTCCGGGCGCCAGGTCGGCGGGGTGACGGTCAGCAGGACGGTGCCGTCGTCGGCGGAGCCGCTGTGCTCCACGGTGCATCCGATGGTGGTGAGCAGCTCGGTGACGCGCTCGGTTCCGTAGGCGACGCCGGTGAGGCGCTCGGCGGCGTCGGCGCGCATGGTGATGGGCTCGGGGGCTCGGGTGCGGTTGATGTCGGTGGCCACAGGCTCGGCGGTGCCGCCGCCGTACTCCACGAGCAGGTCAACGGCCCGCTGAGCGGCGATGGGCGCCAGCTCGGTGTCCACGCCGCGCTCGTTGCGTTTGGAGGACTCGGTGGGCAGCTTGTGGCGTCGCGAGGAGCGGGCCACACTGACCGGGTCGAAGTGGGCGGCCTCGATGAGGACGTCGCAGGTATCGGCGTCGACTTCGCTCAGGGCCCCGCCGAAGACGCCGGCCAGGACCAGGGCCCGGGAGCCCGCGCCCTCCGGGGAGTCGGCGATAACCAGGTCCTCGGGGTCGAGGGTGCGGGTGACCTCGTCGAGGAAGGTGAGGCGCTCACCCTCTTGAGCACGGCGCACGACGATGGGGGCGGTGAGCTTTCCGGCGTCGAAGGCGTGCAGCGGCTGGCCCAGGTCGAGCATGACGTAGTTGGTGACGTCAACGGCCAGGGAGATGGGCCGCATGCCTGCGGCGGCCAGGCGGTCCTGCATCCAGGTGGGCGACGAGGCACTCGGGTCGATGCCGCGCACGAGGCGGGCGACGTAGCGATCGCATCCGGGGCGCCCGTGGATGGGGCGGGGGTCCTCGGGGACGACGACGTCGAAGCCGCCCTCCCCGACGGGGGCCACGCCGTTGGGGTACAGCCCCGTGTTGGTGGCGTCGGCGGGGTCGGTGAAGCGGGCACCGGTGGAGTGGGAGTACTCGCGGGCCACGCCGCGCATGGAGAAGCAGTAGCCGCGGTCCGGGGTCACGTTGATCTCCAGGACCTCCTCCCCCAGGCCGAGGATGCCGATGGCGTCGGTCCCGGGTGCGGGCGGCTCCTCGCCCTCGTGGCCGTGCTCGGACAACCACTGCTGGAGCACGATGATGCCGGAGTGGTCCTCCCCGATACCCAGCTCGCGGGCCGAGCAGATCATGCCGTCGGAGACGTGGCCGTAGGTCTTACGCGCCGCGATGCGGAAGTCGCCGGGCAGGACGGCGCCGGGCAGGCAGACCACGACGTAGTCCCCGACGTCGAAGTTGTGGGCGCCGCAGACGATGCCGCGGCTGGGCAGGTCGGAGGGCTCCTTGCCGGTGCCGGGGGCGTCGTTGTGCTCGGGGCCGACGTCGACGCGGCAGTAGTTGATGACCTTGCCGTTGGACTGTTCCTTGGCCTCACGGGTGAGGACCTTGCCGACGACGAGGGGCCCGGTGACGGCCGGGGGAACGATGCGCTCCTCCTCCAGGCCCACGCGCACGAGGTCGGCGGCGAGCTGCTCGGCGCTCAGGCCGGTGGGGACGTCGACGTGCTCGCGCAGCCATTCGATGGGGACGTAGGGCATGTCAGTTTCCCTTTCCAGTGGTGCCGAACTGCTGGGAGAAGCGGATGTCGCCCTCGACGATGTCATGCATGTCGGCGATTCCGTGGCGCAGCATGAGGGTGCGCTCCAGGCCCATGCCGAAGGCGAAGCCCGTGTAGACCTCGGGGTCGATGCCGCAGGCGGTGAGCACGTTGGGGTTGACCATGCCGCAGCCTCCCCACTCGATCCAGCCGGCGCCGCCCTTCTTCTGCGGGAACCACAGGTCCATCTCGGCGCTGGGCTCGGTGAAGGGGAAGAAGGAGGGGCGCAGGCGGGTGCGCGCCTCGGGGCCGAACATGGCCTTGGCGAAGTGGTCCAGGACGCCCTTGAGATGCGCCATCGTCAGCCCCTTGTCCACGGCCAGGCCCTCGACCTGGTGGAAGACGGGGGTGTGGGTGGCGTCGAGCTCGTCGGAGCGGAAGACCTTGCCGGGGCAGGCCACGTAGATCGGGGGCCGCTGATCGAGCATGACGCGGGCCTGGACCGGAGAGGTGTGGGTGCGCAGCACGAGGTTGGCGGCCTGCCCCTCGGCGGCCCCGACGCTGACGCCGTCGACGTAGAAGGTGTCCTGCATCTGCCGGGCGGGGTGGTCAGCGTCGAAGTTGAGGGCGTCAAAGTCGAACCACTCGTGCTCGACCTCCGGGCCCTCGGCGATGGACCAGCCCATAGAGGTGAAGAAGTCGCAGACCTCGTCAATGAGGATGTCGAGGGGGTGACGGGCACCCGCCTGCGTCCGCGAGGTGGGGATGGTGACGTCAACCGCCTCGGTGCGCAGCATCTCTTCCTCGGCGGCGGCCTCGAGCGTCTCCTGCCTGGCGGTCAGCGCCTTGGCGATGCGCCCGCGAGCGCCCCCCAGGAGCCTGCCGGCGGTGGGCTTGTCCGCCTTGTCCAGGGTGCCGATGAGCCGGTTGGCCAGGGTCAGTGGTGAGGCGTCGCCGGTGTGGGCCAGGCGGGCCTCCTTGAGCTCGGCGAGGGTGCCGGCTGCGGCGAAGGCGGCCAGGGCCTCCTCGACGGCGGCGTTGATGCCGGCCTCGTCCAGGGGCGAGAGCGCGCCGGGAGCGTCAGTCATATGCGGTGCCTTCCACCAGGTGTCTCCGGGGTTGTCCGCCCTTAAGGGTAGTCCGCGCCGTCGCGAGGGTGTGAATCGTCCCGTCACCGGGGTGGCGCGGGGCCGTTGCCCCGCTTGGTCATGCGCTGTCATGCGCTCCGGTCGGGTTGCTGCCACCTGGGACTTGACGGTGACGTTACGTCACCTGCTGAGATGGATTCATGCACGTCAAGGAGCTCGCCCGGATCGCCGGTACCACGCCGAGGGCGGTGCGCTACTACCACCACCTGGGTCTGTTGGAGATTCCGCCCACGGTGCGGGGGCGGCGCGAGTACGGCGTCGAACACGTGGCCCGTCTGCTGCGTATCCGGTGGCTGGCCGACGGCGGACTGTCGTTGACCCAGGTGGCTGAGATGCTCGCCTCGGACACGATCGGCACCGATCAGGACTCTCGTCGCGAGGCGGTGCTGCGCGATCTGCGGGCCACGCGGGGCACGATTGAGGCGCAACAGCGCAGCCTGGCCGAGCAGGCCTCCCGGGTCGATGAGCTCATCGCCCGGGTGGAGCGCGGTGAGGGCCTGTCCCCCGCTCCCAGCGCTCTGACTCGTTTCTACGACGACATCGAGGCCCGGATCGCTCGCCTGGGCGGCAGTGTGCGAGTGCTGGGGGCCGAGCGTCAGATGATGGTGGTGCTCGCCTCGCTGGGCATGGTGCCCGACAGCGTGGTCCCCTTCATCGAGGCGCTGGATGACGATGATCGAGAGCTGTCCGCTCAGCAGATCATGGACTTCACCCGCCTGGCCACGCTGAGCGAGGTCGAGGGGCGCGTTGAGGCGCACCGGCTCGCGCACGACAGCTGGAGGCTGGCGTGCCGCCACAAGGAGCACGCCCTGGCCGTCCTGGCGGACCTTCCCTCGGGTGCTCTGGGGCGCGCCATGTGGCGACTGACCCATGTCCTGACCACGTCCAGCTATCCGTATCCGGCTCAGCAGGCCTTCGTGGCTGAGCTCATGGAGCTCATGCTTGCCGATCCGGACTTTGCCGCAACGATCCGCCGCTCGGCGGGAGAGGAGCCAGTGCTGTGAGAGTCAAGAGAGCCAAGGTGAAGAAGGCAACGAGTACGTCAGCAGCGATGTCCCGTACGGATGCGCACGGGCCCACCACGGACTCCCCTCCCCCTGCGGTCCGTGACCTGGGAGCCGGCTGCGAGCGACCCGTGCGCGTGCACGGTCTGGTCAAGCGCTTCGGGCACTTCAGGGCGCTTGACGGCCTGGATCTGACGGTGGAGGCGGGCAGCGTCCACGGCTTCCTCGGCCCCAACGGAGCGGGTAAGTCCACCACGATCCGTGTCCTGCTGGGGCTCTACCGGCCCGACGGCGGCAGCGTGAGCGTGCTGGGCCGCGAGCCGTGGAAGCAGGCCGCGCTCATCAACCGGCAGGTCTCCTATGTTCCCGGTGACGTGGCGCTGTGGCCGGCCCTGACCGGTGGACAGGTGCTCGACGCCCTGGCCGGGCTGCGCGGCTCTCACGACGCCGAGCGGGAGGCTGAGCTCATGGAGCGCTTCGACCTGGATCCCAGCAAACGGATACGGACCTACTCCAAGGGGAATCGGCAGAAGGTGGCTCTGGTGGCCGCCCTGGCCGCGCCCACGAGCCTGCTGGTACTCGATGAGCCCACCAGTGGCCTGGATCCGCTCATGGAGCGGGTCTTCACCGAGGAGGTCGCCAGAGCCTGCAGCGAGGGCCGCACGGTCCTGCTCTCCAGCCACATCCTGGCCGAGGTCCAGCGCCTGTGCAGTGCGGTGACGATCATCAAGAACGGCCGGGTCGTCGAGCACGGTGACCTGGGGACCCTGCGGCGCTTGTCGCGCACCCGCATCGAGCTGGGCGCTGCGGCCGACGAGCTCGGCCCCGTCAGGCAGGCGTTGGAAGCCCTGGGGCTCGACGTCGTCGAGGACGGTGGCCGCCTGAGCCTTGAGGTGCCGCCGGAGCAGGTGCCAACGGTGCTGAGCCTCGCGGGCGAGCACCGGATCCAGGACGTCAACTGCGAGCCTGCCAGCCTGGAGGATCTCTTCCTGCGTCACTACGAGGAGGTCTGATGAACGCCGTATCGAACACAGCAGCGGGCGCGACAGTGGTGGCCATCAGCTCCGGCGCGAGCGGCACCCTGGCCGGCTGGGACACCTACCTGAGGGTTCTGCTTCGACGATTCCGGTTTCAGATCTCGGCCTGGTTGGTGCCCCTGTGGCTGTTAGTCGGTGTCACCGCGCCGAGCTACGAGAGTTTCTACCCCTCGTTGGAGACTCGGACGGTGCTCATCGAGCAGATGCGCAAGTCTCCGGGAACGCGCCTCCTCTACGGCTATGTCCCCTTGCCCGGCCGGCTCGGTCAGCTCCTGCAGTGGGAGACCGGGGCCCTCCTGCTCGTGTGCACCGCACTCATGGCGATTCTGCTGACGTGCCGGGTCCTGCGGGCCGATGAGGACGAGGGGCTCATCGAGGTTCTGCGTGCCACGGGCGCGGGCAGGTCAGTTCCCCTTCTCGTGCCGGTGGCCCTGGTGTGGGTGGTGGTCGGCGCCCTGTCTGCGGGGGTCGGAGGCATTCTGACCTGGCAGACCAGGAGCATCGAGGAGCTGACGGTCAGCGGGGCCTGGGCACTGGCCGGGACGATCTGCGTGACCGGCTGGGTGTTCTCGGCTATCGCGGCGGTGGCCTCCCAGCTGGGTCGTCAGGCGGGCCAGGCCAGGGGCCTGTCCATGACGATGCTCGCACTCGCCTTCGTGCTGCGGGTGAGCGCCGACCAGATCTCCGACGGCAACGGCTCGGACTGGCTCCGGTGGCTGACTCCCCTGGGGTGGCGCGACCTCGTGCGCCCGTACACCGATGACCGGTTCACGGTGCTCGCAGCGTGCTGTGCCGTGGCCATCACTGTGGCGCTCGGCGCCGTGGTACTCGCCGCGCGCCGTGAGTACCTGGGCGGCTACCTGCCCGACCGCAGCTCGTCTCGGCGCCGGTGGCGGGTGCGGGGTCATGTGGATCTGCTCGGGCGCCTGTCGTGGCACGGTCTCGTCGGCTGGGCCCTGGCCTCGACAGGGCTGGCACTCCTGTACGGATCCGTCTCTGGCAGCATCAAGGACCTGCTGGCCCCCGGTTCTCCGACGGCGTCCTATGTCGACAAGATGGCCGTGGGATCCCCGGTGGAGCAGTTCATGTCCCTCATGACGGTGGTGACAGTACTGCTCGTGGCCGTGGCGGCGGTGCGACGGATGAACTGGCTGGCGGGTCTGGAGCGCGCAGGCCTGGTGGAGGTCGAGCTCGCCGCCGGGGTCAGTCGTGGCCGAGTGCTCCTCTGCCAGGTTCTGTGCGCGCTCATCGAGTCGATCATCTTGCTGCTGGTCTCGGCGACGGTCCTTGCGGCGACGACGGCGACTCAGCTCACCGACGACCATGCCGTGGCGCGTTCCTTCGTGTTCACGGTGAGCCAGCTGCCCGGCATGGTGGCGGCCATCGGGATCGCAGCGGCCCTGGTGGGCCTGGCGCCGAGGCTGGCCGGACTGTCCTGGGTGGTCGTCACCTGGAGCGCTTTCGCCCAGTTCTTCGGTGGACTCGTCGGCCTCAAGGACTGGGCCAAGGACCTCAGCGTGCTCGGACACCATCTCGACGTCGTCGGAACCCCCGACTGGGAGCCTCTGGCCGTCCAGACCGTGGTTGGCCTCATCGGCGTCATGATCGGCCTGGTCGCCTACACCCGCCGCGACCTGCCCGCCTGACGACGAGACCGCCCTCTCCCACCTCGCCATCTCGCTTTGCTCTCAGAGCAGACATACCGCGCTGACCAGGTGGACGAGGGCAACGGCAAGAGGGAACACCACCATCCCCGGAACACGGTGCACGACACCGATCAGCGCGTCTCCAAGCTGGGCGGCCGCCGCTGCGACCAGGACGAGCAAGGTCAGCGGCCGAGCAGGAGCCAACCAGACGACGGCAGCGACCAGCACTCCGAGCGGGACGCTCCGGGCCGCGTACATAGCCGGATAGAAACGCTCCCCGGACTCGCCGTCCCAGGAAGGGTCGAGCGTCTGCGGGCGGATCACCGCAACGACACCGAAGCCTGCTGACATGATTCCCAGCGCCGAGTTCAGCAGCGCAAGCCACCACGGCATGAGGACCACCCCTTATCGTTCACATCTGAATCATTCCGTACTGTACCGTTTCTCTCATGACCGGAGAAGATGGCCACGCAATCCTGTCCTCAACATGCTTCCAGCTCGGCGTTGCAGGCAGCCAGATCACCCAGTCCTTCTCGAGACGCCTCGAGCACGTCGGCCTGTCCCACAAACAAGTGGGACTGCTCGCCGTCGTCGACGCCGGAGTGGCGACCTCCCAACGGGAGATCGCCACACGACTTCATGTCGCCCCAAGCCTGGTGGTCACACTGGTCGACCAACTCACCAGTACCGGCGCCGTGCGCAGGACACGTAGTCGGAACGACCGTCGAGTGCAAACCATCGAGATCACCGACGAAGGGCGCAGGCTACTGAAGGCCGCCACCGACGTCACCAGCAGACTCGACGCCGACCTGCGCACGGCCCTCTCCCCTGACGATCAACAGGCCTTGGACAGGCTCCTGCCTTTACTCCTTCACGCCGCTGTGACAACAAGTACGGAGTGCGGCGCTACCGTTGCTACGGGGTGATGTATATTCAGACGATCACACACCGGGAACTGCGCAACAACAGCGCCGCGATCCTCCACCAAGTTCAGGCTGGTCAAACGTTTGAGATCACCAACAATGGTGAACCCGTCGCGATACTCTCACCTATTTCCCGGGACCGGCTCTCCATCCTCAGGCAGCAAGGAGCGGTCCGTCAAGCGACGCATGTCGACTTCAAGGCCCTAAAACGCACAGCAGACATGAGCTCCCCAGCCGTATTGGACGATCTTCGTGGGGAATAATGAGCGTCTACTACCTCGATACCTCCTCCGCAGCCTTGAAGTTGCTCATTGAGGAGAAGGAGGCTTATTCACAGCATCCGTCAAAGGCGCTGTGAATAAGCCTCAATAGGTCGCCCTCCCTCAGCGAGTACGCGCCTCGATGTACCGGGCCAGTGCCCCCAGGGACCAGTTCACGATGATGTAGAGCACGGCGATGATGACGTAGGTCTGGAAGAAGACCGACAAATGGGCATCGATCTTCGCCTGGCCGATCATGGTGGAACCGCGATACATGAGCTCGGGGTAGGCGAGCACGTATGCCAACGTCGTCCCCTTGATGATGGTCACCATCTGCGTGACAAGGGTTGGGAGCATGAGGCGCAGGGCCTGTGGCGCCAGGATGAGGCGCATGGTGAGCGATGGAGTCATCCCCAGTGCCCAAGCGGCCTCGGTCTGGCCACGGTCCAGCGCCCGGACACCGGAGCGGAAGACCTCCGCCGTCGTCGCCGAGGTGCACATGACGATGGGCAGTGCCAGCTTCCAGAAGTCCGAGATCGTGGCGAAGCGGGGAACCACCAGGAGGAAGAAGTAGACGAGCAGCAGCATCGGCACCGCCCGCATGGCATCGATCCACAGACCGACCAGCCACCTGATGGGGCGGTTGTCCAGCAGGCGGAGCCAGCCCAAAGCGATTCCCAGAGGGAAGGTGAGCACCGCGGCAACACCCCCCAAGGTCAACGTGGTGCCGGCCGCCTCCAGGAGCTGACTGACGACCGACTGCCCCAGGAAGTAGCGCCACTTGGGATAGTCGAGCTGTCCCGCGAGGTCCAGCCGGTAGAGGACCACGGCCGCCAGCGCCGCGATTCCAAGGACGGCGACGACTGATCCGATGGCGATCAGGATGCGCCCCCGCGGCCCGGGCTCATCGAAGAGCAGTGCCGCATCCGCCGCCCCGGAGCCTTTGCCCCGCGGCTTGGCGGGGCGTGGCTCTGTCATCGTCATGACCTTTTCGCTCATGCCTGTTCCTTCCCCATGAACTCGAGGCGTCTTTCAAGAAGCCCACCGAGCTTGGTGGCGGCGAAGGCGATGGCCAGATAGGTAAGGCCGGAGGTGAGGAAGGTGATGACTCCCTCGGCTCGTTCCTGGTTGATTCTCTGCGTCACGGCCGTCAGCTCGACGACGCCGATAGCCGCGGCAAGCGAGGAGCCGATGAGGCAGGCGATGAAGATGTTGACCAGTGGCTGGATCGTGCGGGCCAGCGCCTGGGGCAGGACGATGCCGCGAATGATGAGCCCGAAGGGCATGCCCAGTGCACGGGCGGCTTCGATCTGTCCCTTGGGCACCGAGTTGATCCCGCTGCGGACCGTCTCACACACGAATCCCGATGAGGAGAAGACCAGCGCCACGATCACCGACCAGAACAGTGGGATGGTGATACCGACATGAGGCAGCGCCAGCCCAACAAGCACCATGAGGCACAGATTGGGGATATTGCAGGCCACTGTCACCCATGCCGCCCCCAGCGTACGCAGTGGAGGGATGGGACCGACCCGGAAGATGGCCATGAGCGACCCCAGGAGCAGCCCACCCAGGTAGGACAGGACGGAGATCACCAGCGTGACCAGCAGCCCCCAACCGATAGCAGGGAGATTGTCGGTAATGGCACTCACAGTCGCCTCCTTGAACGATGCGGGTCTTCACCATGACGGGAATGCTGCCGGCTGCCACGCCGTCGGCCCGGCGGCCGATCCGCTCGGGCCGAGGACGCAGCGAGCCTGACAGGCAGTGAGGTCGTTCAGGAGCTCTGCGCGGTCGCGTCGCCGCCGGCCGAGGACCCGGGCACCGAGCCGAGGGCCGGGGGCTGAGGGGCGGTGCCACCGAGGGACTTGCCGATCGTCGCCTCCCAGATCCTCTTCCAGGTGCCGTCGTCCTCAATCGTCTTGAGGAAGGTGTTGACGAAGGCCTGCGCCCCGGAGTCCTTGGGAAGTCCGATGCCGTAGGGGTCCTCGGCGAAGGTATCACCGACGATCTTGACCTTGTCATTGGACAGGACCTCGCTCTTGAGCAGGGACTGGTCCACGACATAGGCCTTGACCTGCCCGCTCTCGACGGCGGCGACGCACTTGGCCTGGGTGTCGAAGGGCTTGGCGGTGGCCTTGGGGGCGTACTTCTTCAGCGCAGCGGCCGATGAGGAGTTGGACTGGACCGCAACGTCCCCGGTGAGGGTATCGACACCGGTGATGTCCTTGTTATCGGCCTTGACCAGGATGGCCTGGCTGGAGGCGTAGTACGGGCCGGCGAAGTCGATCTTCTTGGCCCGCTCCGGGGTGATCGTGTAGGTGGCGATGACGGCCTTGACCGTACCGTTGGTCAGAACTGTCTCGCGCGTATCGGCCTTGACTGGCTGGATCTCAAGAAGGGAGCGAGCGTCGTCACCGCCGATGATGTAGCGGGCCAGCGCCTGGGCAATGGCCGCATCGAAGCCGGACACCTTCTTCGTCTTGGCATCCTCCCAGGAGAAGACCTCCGAGGTCTTGATCCCGCCGGTGACGAGCTTGCCCGCCTGCTTCACGGCGGCAGCCCAGGGGGAGGCGGCCACGACGTCGGCGGCGGCCACCGGACCGGAGTTGATTGCCTTGTCGTAGTCGGCGTCGGAGGCCGTCGACGAGGCGATGGCCTTACCGTCGGCGCCCGTGTCGGCGCAGGCGGCCAGGACGCCTACCAGGGAGAGGGCGCCGGTCGTGGCCAGCAGTCCACGGCGGGAGAGGGTGGTCATGGTGTTCCTTTCGTTCGGACGGGGAGGGGCCGTCCCAGGCGCTGGGCCTGCGGTGGTCGCCGCACTCGGGAGAGGATGCGGTTCGGGGCTCAGTGGCTGAGCACCTTGGAGAGGAAGTCGCGGGCACGCTCGGTGCGCGGGGAGGAGAAGAACTCGGCAGGTCGGCCGGACTCGACGATCTGGCCGCCGTCCATGAAGACGACCCGGTCGGCGACCGAGCGGGCGAAGCCCATCTCGTGGGTGACGACGAGCATGGTCATGCCCGAGGCCGCCAGGTCCTTGATGACGTCGAGAACCTCGTTAATCATCTCGGGGTCCAGGGCGCTGGTGGGCTCATCGAAGAGCATGAGCTTGGGGTCCATGGCCAGCGCGCGGGCGATGGCGACGCGCTGCTGCTGGCCTCCAGAGAGCTGGGAGGGGCGCTTTGCAGCCTGGTCCTCCAGACCGACTCGGGCCAGCAGCTCACGGGCCCGTTCCTCGGCGCGGTCTCGGGGGATGCCGCGTACCTTGATGGGCGCCAGGGTGATGTTGTCCAGGACCGTGCGGTGCGGGAAGAGGTTGAAGGACTGGAAGACCATCCCCACCTCGGCGCGCAGCTGAGCCAGAGCCCGGCCCTCCTGAGGCAGCGGGATCCCGTCGATCTCGATCCGCCCTTCCTGGATCGGCTCGAGGCGGTTAACGGTGCGGCACAGGGTCGACTTGCCCGATCCGGAGGCGCCGATGACCGCTACGACCTCGCCACGGTGGATGTCGAGGGAGACGTCGTCGAGAGCCTTGAAACGGCCGTAATACTTGGTGACGTGGCTGATCCGCACCAGGACGTCATCGTTCTGGTCTGCGGCGGTCTGGTCAGGAGAGGGTGCGGATGCGGTCACGAGTACCTCGTCTCAACATGGGTGTGGGAGCGTCATCTGTCTCATCGACAGCAACAGCAACACATCCGCATGCGCACTGCATTCCTCCTTGGCTCGTGTCAGCCTACACATTTAAGAGAGTTCCAACCTCTCGTCAGGAAGGGTAGCACCGTCTCCAACCGGAGCGTCAACCGTCTCAGAGCGTCTCGGATCCTGGGACGATGCTCACACGCCATGCAGAGCACCTAACCGTGTATGCCGACCATGCGGTCGTAGTCTCATCTGCATGAGTCCAGCGAATACCACCGATCCGCGCCGCCGCCTCCAGCCCGAGCAGCGTCGGGAGGAGTTGGTGAGAGTCGGCGTCGAGCTGTTCGCGGAAGGAACACTGGACCGCACTCACGTCAACGAGATCATTAAGCGGGCCGGCGTCTCACGCACGCTCTTCTACCACTACTTCCCCTCCAAGATGGCCTTCGCCCGCGCCATCGTGGAGTACGAGATCCTTCATCTTCACGGCCTGGTCGAGCAGCAGACGGCACTGACCCTGGAAGGGGCGATTTCCACCTTCGCGGGCTACGTGAAGGCCAGGCCAGACAGCCTTCGAGCGCTTCACACCGGAGGCCTTGACCAGGACCCTGAGATCGCGGCCGCGCTGGCCACCAGCTTCGAGCGTTACGAACGCCTCGTCCTCATGCTCATGGGCATCGCCGAGCCCGACGAGCGCGCCATGTTCGCCGCCGAGGTGTGGATCAGCACGATGATCACCCTGTGCCTGGCCTGGCTTGATCACCCCGAGATCAGTCAGGAGACCATCACGAACATGTCCGCCCAGACGCTGCGAAGCCTGGTGTCTCAGGCTCGGCAGGGCGCCGAACACACCTCCAAGCCGGCCGCGACACCGGCCACCGCCCACGAACCAGTGAGCGACCGCTGAGGGGGTGGGCGTCGAGCCGCACTGAGACTCAGCGCTCCCCTGGGGCCGCGCACACCCTTTTTTCCAACATTTTGAACCTGTCGTAAAAAAGGCGTTCGCATAGGCGCGAACGTGCTAACCTCTCCCCCGGTTGTACAAGACGTACAATAGAACGACGATGAGGGCTCCCCGCACTGTGGCACCCCTCGCTCTCAGAAGGAGAGCCGATCATGCCTCAAGGCACCACTGGAGATGTGGTGGCTGTACGCCGCAGGACGTCGCGTGTCCTCTTCGCTCCGGAGACATTCAACTTCGCCGAGGTGACCCGGGCGATCGAGGTGGCCCGCCGGATGCCTTCGCACGTTGAGTGCGTCTTTGCCGGCTTCTCGCGACGCAACACCGAGTACATCAGGGCCGCGGGCTTCGAGTTCCGTCTGCTGACCCCCTACCTCAGTGAGGAGGAGGGACGGCTGGCTCTGAACTTCGACCAGGGCCGCAGCCTGCATCACCCGTTCACGGCGAAGATGCTGGCCCAGCGGGTGACAAGTGAGCGCGTGCTGCTGCGCTCCCTGCGCCCGGACGCCGTTGTCATCGGAGTAACTCCCAGCCAGTTTATTTCTGCACGGGCGGAGTGCGTGCCGCTGGTTTTCGTACGGCCCTTCGCCTACTCCCTGGCGCACCTGGAGGCGGCGCGCACCACCGGGGCCACCGGCTTCCTGCCCCGCACCTGCCTGGAGGCGTGCCTGGCCGACAACATGGCCGCCCATGCGCTCCATGCGCTCGGGACGCGGCTCCCCCTGCCTTGTTCCTTCCATTCTGTGGCCAGGGCCAATGGTGTCTCGCTGCCCCAGGGGGTGCTCAACGGGCTCACCGCCGATCTCAATCTCATCACCACTGCCCCGCATCTGCTGCCTGGGTGGCTGAGGATGCCGCAGGGGCACCGGGTGGTGGGGCCGGTCTACGCCCGTCTGCCCGGGGAGCTCCCCGAGTTCCTGACCGACCTGGCCGCCGGCCCCCAGCCCCTGGTGTACTTCACCATGGGCTCATCGGGGAACCGTGACCTCGTCCTTGCCGTGCTGGCAGGCCTGAGCCGGGCGGACTGCCAGGTGCTGGCTCCGGTGCGCACCCACCTTCGCGAGGAGGACCTGGAGACTCTTCCGCGCAATGTCCACGTCACTGACTGGCTCCCGACCCACGCGCTGGGCGGCGCCGTCGACCTGGCCATCACTCACGGCGGGGAGGGAACGGTGCAGACCAGCTGCGCCCAGGGGTGGCCCTTCATCGGGATTCCGTTGCAGCTCGAGCAGCGATTCAACGTGCAGCGTTGTGTGGCCTTCGGCTCGGCCAGGCTCGTGTCGCGCAGGGAGGCCCGCAGGACCGACTGGGCGGAGCTGGTGCGCCAGGCCCTGGCCGACGACGGCATGCGTTCGCGCGCCCGGCGAATGGCCACGCTCATGGAGAGACTCGACGGACCGGGCCGGGCCGCCGAAGCGATCTGCGAGCTGCTGTGAGTCAGCTGCGGCTAGAGTTCTGGGCCTGTGCCCGGGCGCTGGCGTAGAGGCAGACGGCCGCGGCCGCGGCGACGTTGAGGGACTCCGCCTTGCCGTAGATGGGGATGGAGACGACGGCGTCGGCTCGGCTCAGCGCCTCTGAGGGCAGGCCGTGGGCCTCGTTGCCGAGCAGCCAGGCACTGGGCGCCTCCAGGAGGGACTTGGCCTCGAAGAGGTCGAAGTCCCCGCGTCCGTCGGCGGCGAGGACGGTGAGTCCGGCGTTGTGGAGGGCGGTGACTGCGTCGTCGAGGGCGACGCCGGTGACCACAGGCAGGTGGAAGAGGCTTCCGGCGGTGGAGCGCACGACCTTCGGTGCGGTGGGGTCCACGCTGCCGCGTACGAGGACGACGGCGTCGGCTCCGGCGGCGTCGGCGGCCCGGATGATGGTGCCGGCGTTGCCGGGGTCCTGGGCCTGGGTGAGGACGGCGACGAGCCTGGCCCCTTCCAGGGCGGCGGTCAGCGCCTCGGAGCCGGTGGCCTCCTCAGTAGCCACGACGGCCAGGAGGCCCTGGGCGTCGGGGCTCATGGCGTCCATGACCTGCTGGGTGGTGACGTGCACGTAGAGCCCGGCGGCCACGGCCTCGTCCCAGATTTCGCTGTGGCGCTCGAGGGCCGCCTCGGTGAGGTAGACGTCGAGCACGCGGCCGGGGGCGTGCCGGACGGCCTCGCGCACACCCTGGGGGCCTTCGACGAGGAAGCGCCGGTGCTTGGTCCGCGCGTTGCGGCGCGACAGGCCCGCCACCCGGGAGATGCGGGCCGAGGCAGGATTGCTGAGCACCTCGTGGCCGGCGGCCGGGCCCTGGCTGACGGTGCGCCGCCGCGGCCCGCAGGCCTGAGGACGCTCGGCAGAGTCGTCCCGAAATTCGTCAGGGTCCGGCATGGAGGTAGAACTCATGGCATGAGCCTACGGGCAATGGAAGGGAAACGTCACTGTCCCAGACAGCAATCGTCGCAAGCGACTCTCACCTTCCGGAACCAGGTGCCAAACAAAGTCGTTGCGAGGTCTCTCGTGACGGTTGTCTAGCAGCTCCC
>NZ_KV811003.1:863-6346 GCF_001812965.1 Actinomyces sp. HMSC075C01 | reverse complement strand
CTAGCAGCTCCCATCATCGGGGGACCTCGACCCCTACCCACCGCAACGACGCACCCACCCCACCTACACACTTCAATAGGCTCCAGCTACCACACCCTCAAACACGAAGAGCCGGATTCACCAGACACAGGATCTTCACCTACGCTAGTAGACATGGCACAGCCCCAATCGAGACCGGCAACGACACGACCACTACTCGACATCATCGTCATCCATCATCCCGAAAGTTTACACGGCAATCAGGTGTTCGTCCGACTTCGCGACCACTACCACTCACCAGCATTCGCCGGACTCGTCGGAGGCAGTGTTGAAGTTTACCACCGCAGCATCCCATGGTCTTCTACCGACCCCCAATCGGCGCCCCGCCCTGTGCCAGCCTCTGACTCGCACCCTCTAGCAGCCCAGATCACAGTCGTCATACCCGTCATCGACACGAGCCTCATCCGCGCGACAACCACTGTCGGCACTCCCTGGTCTTTGTACCTCAATGACGCACTCAAGACATACGACAACGACACCTCACGCAGACTTGTCATTCCCGTCATCATCAATTCTGCCTTTCCCACGCACGGCCCCCTAGCCGACCTTCTCAACAACACTCAAGGCATACACGTCTCCGCTGCCCATCTGGCCATCCCCAACCACTCGACCTCGATTGACGAAGAAGACGAAACAACCACCTGGATCGATCATCTTTTTCTTGAGCGCGAAATCAGCCAGGCAATCGTCCAGCACATATCCCCCGATTGGAGCATTGACCACCCCCTCAAAGTCTTCATCAGCCACACAAAGAAGGAGACTTCAGGAGAGGAAGACGTCACCGACATCGTCAAGAAAATCATCGACACCACTCATCTCGACAGCTTCTTCGATGAGCGCTCAATCCAGACCGGTGACAAGTGGAAGGAGGCACTGCAGGATAATGCCAGCAACTGCGCACTTCTCATGATCCGAACTGACCTCTACGCGAGCAGACTCTGGACTCAGAAGGAGGTGCTACTAGCGAAGGAGCACGACGTTCCCATCGTCACGCTGTCCGCACTCGCTCGCGGAGAGGAGCGTGGGTCCTTCCTCATGGACCATGTACCGACTGTCGCGTTTTCCTCGGCGGATACCGACAGCAGCGTCGCTCGCGCGCTGTGCCGCCTGGTCGATGAAGCGCTCAAACGGACCCTATGGGGGCTCCAGGCCTTGTATACGAGTGATACAGGATTCGACTGGAAACCTGTCCACGCCCCCGAGCCGACAACAGTCACCACCTGGCTAAAGAATCATCCGCGCGACGACCGCCACTTGTGGGTCATTCACCCGGACCCCCCACTCACCTCCCACGAGAAAAACCTCATTCGAGACATGTGTGAACTCGCTGGGTTCAAGAGGAATGACGCCAGCCTCACCATCGTGACCCCACGCGAGTTCCTTTCACGGGGAGGTGCCCTCCTCCCCGGGCAGGACCCTTTGATTGAGGCTGGAGAGCGCAGCCTGAACGGCCGCCGCCTCGGTATCTCCGTTTCTCCCTCGGAGGACCTGGAACGCCTCGGTCTTTCAGACTCTCATCTCGACTATGCAGTTGCTGAGCTAGCCCAACTTACCTTCCTTCATGGAGGCACCCTCGTCTACGGAGGCAGGATCAATCAGGACGCTCACGACATGACAACGTTCATGGCAGAGCAGGCCGAGAGATACGCCGATACCCCTAATGCCTTTGAGAACCTCCAGCCGTGGTGCGTATATCTCACTGCGACGGAACAGGACCTCCGCGCGTTCGAGGACCGGATCGCAAACGTCGGCTCCCTAAGAATTGTCTTCGCGGACCAAAAGCTCTCGCTCGCCGAAGCAGCACAACAGCGTGTTGCCTCAAACCGCTGCGATGATTCGGACAAAATGAAGTCCCTTACGGACATGAGGCAACTCGCCGCATCCACGACGCACGCCCGCGTTCTCATCGGCGGAAGCCTCGAACGTTCCACCTACGCACGAGTCCCCGGCACACTCCAGGAGGTATATCTCCAACTCAGAGCCCACCGCCCCGTCTACATCTGTGGCGGTTTCGGTGGAATCGGGGCGGTCGTCGCCGACGCCGTCGGCCTACCGACTCCTGATGACTACACCGTTACCATCCCGGATATAACCCCGGAGGCGGTAGACATGCTGAGCTTTATCAGGGAAAACTGGCAGAATATCGACACTGGACTAACCAATGCGGAACAGGCCGACCTTGCCATGTCCCACCACCCGAGCATGATAGCAGGCCTCATCCTTCGCGGAATGAACCGCCTGGTGAACAATTCGCCGCAAGATTCGAGAGGGGACTCACGTGGCATCGAGTGACCGGAGGCGAGCAGATCGGGTTGCCGCAATCCTCGAGTGTGCGTGTCGGCTCGAGGAGCTCGATGGGACGGTCGTTCAGACCGTCCTCGCGGAGTACGGGCTGGACACGGTGACACCGACTGTCGATTACATCCCGCACGAGCGTCTCATACCGGTGCTTCGCGCCGCCGATACGCGGACTCTGCTCAGTCTGGCAAATTTTCTCAGGCGCCCCAGGACACTCCTGCTCGACGAAGAGCTCCCTTTCCGTGGGCAAGGACTCCGTCTGTTCTTCTCCCATCTCAGCCGGTCACACGAGTTCGTCGAGTCAGTCAGCGCAGTCCTCGAGGATCTCAGCATCGAGGTCCTTATCGCACACCAGGACATTCGCCCCAGTCGCGATTGGCTGGCATTTCTCGCTAACGGTCTCGACCAGTGCGACGGCCTGGTCGCCTTTGTCGAAACGGGATTTCGTGAGAGCGAGTGGTGCGATCAAGAGGTCGGTTGGGCACTCGGCCGACACCGCCCCATCCTGTCCCTATTTCGCGAGCAGACCGTTCCATATGGCCTTGCTGGAAGGGTCCAAGGACTAGCGTTCGAGAATGATGCCCCCTCAACTGTCGCCGAGAAGATCATCTCGTGGGCAGGAACTGAAGAGCTCCTGAGACACAGACTGCTCGAGAGCCTCGTACAGACGCTCGAGAACAGCCCAAACTTCGACACCACACGAGAAGTTGTCAAGATGCTCCGAGAAGTGCCTGCCACGGCTCTCTCCACCGATCTCGCAGATCGGCTCTCAACGGCGGCGACGTCCAACCCGCAGGTCGAGAAGGCCGTCGTTCCCCGCCATACCGGAAGGCGTTACCCGACCGTCCTGTTCTCCACGTGGCTGGCTGAGTTTACCGGACACACGACACCCGATTCCTGAGTCAGGAACGCACACCCAGCGCCTCCTGCCTAAAGTCAAGGTTGGTGATGCCCGGCTCTGGCTCCCCCATGGCGGCTCTGGCACGTCCGAGACGGGCTGCGAGTCCATCCATGGCGGCCCGGATGCCAGCCTTTTGTGCCGTTGCCCGCATAAATGCCGGACCGTAGTACGGCAGGAAGGCGTGAACGCTGACGCCATCACGGCCCAACTCGCGACGCAGTACAGCCCGAATCTCGGGATCGGCGTCCTCCCAGGAGGCGCAGACCGACTCAGCTCCCGCTGCATCCATCACCTGAAGCATTAGAGCCAGACGCGTGACAGCTACTAGATCAGCGTCAGCGACCCGTTCGCTCAGTCCAAGCACCGTTGCACGGAGACTCAGATAGCAGCCATAGCGATCCATTCCTGCAGTCGTCTCCTCACTTCCCATCGCCTCAGCCAGGTCGGTAAACTCATCAACGACCGGCAAGGTCAATGCTGTCGCCCCAACTCTGCCATCGCTAGCTTTGACACCGGCTAGATCGAGCAGCAGGTGAACGAGGTACCAGTCACGCACATGTGAACCGACACCATCCCAGCCCAACAGCACGCCGGCAGGAGCCTCGCCCTGCATCACCTGACCCAGGTTACATTCTAGCCCGAGCACGTCCCGCACCAGGACGCTCTTTCCCTCGCCCAGCACTCCGAGGTTTGGCAAAAGCGCTTTCTGAAGCCGCGGAGTCTTCATGACGCAGCGCAGCAAGTCGTCGTGATCGGTCCAGTCGAGACCTGCGTCTTGTGTCATCTTTACCACCGCCGCGCACTTTCCAGCGTCATGCACCAGCATCAGGTAACGCATGCCCATGAGGCCACTGTCGTCTACGAGGATATTTTTCACCCAGTGATGAAGCGAACGAAAACGCTCTTTCGTCAGAGTGGTTCTCGTTGACGGTTGCCCCCTGACGAACGCGGTGTAGTCCTCCTCTGATCCCGCCCACAGGTACTCGAGACACCTAAGTGAGCACGCAGTTCGAAAAAGCTCACGATACCCAGGCCCATCCGCCTCTGGGGATGGCGCTACGTCATTCTTGAGTAGATGGAGCTCGGGGAATTCCCAAGCCCAGGTCGGTACTCCGCAATGCATCCAAGTCGCTTTGTCACGGAAGGTGTCATCGTGCGCTGAATCCAACTGAACCATGAGAGAAGGATAACGGGGGTACCCCGGCTTCCCGAATCTTTACTGATGAGTGTGAGGTGAGTTCTCAGGCAGGAGGTGGCTGAGCCGGCTTGACGGGGTTGTGGCAGGGCCTGGCGCGTCGCTGAGACGAGGACACGAGCCCCGTAGGGACGATGAGTGGTGTCAAATCAATCCCTCGCCCCCAGGAACCCGCGCTGATGTCAACTTCCACCACGACTGCCCTACCACGCCAGCCTCTGGTCCGGGCCGTTCAGGAGGATGGCTGATCCCAGAGACCGCCGCGGTATGCGCCACGACCTGCCCACGGTGCTGTCCCCGGCCGTCACCCGGGTGCTGGCCGGCTACCGGAGCCCAACAACGATATGGGAGCACACCACAGACCTGACCGGTGCCGACCTGCGCTCTGTGGGGCTGGGGAGAATCAGCCCCTTCCATCTTAAGTCCACGATCTGGCGGCTGCTCCAAGACCCCGCCCCTGCAGACATTGTCAAGCCCCGGGTTTTGTGGAGGCTGGTTTATCTGGTGCCGGTGGTTGCCGGTTGTGATTGTTCCTGGCGGTGGGTGTCGGGTGCCCAGGCGGCTTCGTGCTCGGCGGGGGTTCGCATCCCGATGGCGGAGTGTGGCCGGGTGGTGCCCGTACCAGTGGACCCACTCGGCGGTGGCGAGCACGGGCGGCGTCGATGTCCTCCCAAGGGCCCTGGTTGCGGATCAGCTCGGCCTTGTACAAGGAGCTTGAGCGCCTCGGCCAGGGCAAAGCCGAAAGGAATCCCCTTTAGAGCCTACAGAGGCGACTGCCTCGCAGTCGGCCAGAGCCTGCCCATAGCGAATGGACCGGTACTGCACCCCTCGGTCGCAAGTGGTGCACCAGGCCCGTCAGATCGGCCCCCTGACGTTTCCGCTGCCAGACGGCCATCTGAAGGGCGTCCAGGGCCAGGTCGGTGTACAGGCCGGTGGAGGTCTGCCAGCCCACGATTCGCCGCGAGAAGACATCGGTGACGAAGGCGACGTAGACCCACCCGGAGAACGTACGCACGTAGGAGGGGGTACCTCCCGCTTGCGGGGGAATGT
>NZ_KV811003.1:0-763 GCF_001812965.1 Actinomyces sp. HMSC075C01 | reverse complement strand
TTGCGGGTCCCCAGCACCGAGTAGTTGTCCTTGTGGACCCTGGATATCTCCGCCTTGAGGGTCTCGTCGCGCAACGACCTGGCTGATAGGGGGCGGGTCTTGGCAGCGTAGTAGGTACTCGGGGCGATCTTGACTCCGGCGCCAGTGAGCACCTTGCAGATCGGCTCGACCCCGAACTCCTTCTTGCGGGAGTCGATGTACCGGCAGATCAACGAGACGGGCGCTCACACTCCGCCGCGACAGACATACCGACGTGCTCTTCAGGATCGCGTTGGCTCTTCACAGCTCTCGAATCTCTTTCTCCAGCTCCTTGATCCGCTCCGCCTCGTCGGTGATGGTTCCCGGCCTCAGACCACCATCAACCTGGGCCTTCTTGACCCAGGTGCGCAGAGCCTCGAGGTGAACACCAAGCTCGTCGGCGATCCTGCGGATCGCACCCCTGGCCCGCGCCGGGTCAGCCAACGCGTCCAACGCCATCCTCATAGCCCGCTCGCGCAGCCCATCGGGATACTTCTTCTGTCCCACAACAGTGATCCATCCGTGTCATCACTACCTCCACCAAACCCAGGACGATTCGAACCATTGAACAGGCTCACCGCCACCATCGGGGCCCTGGCGGTGGCGGTGGCCCAGGAGGCGGGCATCACCGTGGGCTATCTGCCCGGACTGTCGATGCGACGCATCGCCGACCTGACGCCGGGCAGCGCCAAGACCGACGCGAAGGACGCGGCCGTCATCGCCGGCGCGGCCAGGAGCATGCCCC
>NZ_KV811002.1:0-228 GCF_001812965.1 Actinomyces sp. HMSC075C01 | reverse complement strand
CTGGGGGTACTTGACCCCCAGATCGGACTCAGAGAAGTCGGTCAGGGCCTGCCAGGCGGCCTCCTGGCTCGGGGCGGTGTAGATGGGTTTGAGAGCGGCGGCGACCTTCTTGCGGTCCCCGTAGGACACGAACCGCATCGAAGCACGGATCAGGTGGACCACGCAGGTCTGGACCGTTGCCTGGGGCCAGGTCGCCTCGATCGCCTCGGGCAGGCCCGTCAGCCCGTC
>NZ_KV811001.1:1139-1470 GCF_001812965.1 Actinomyces sp. HMSC075C01 | reverse complement strand
GTGCGGTGATCGAGTGCCGTATGCCGATCGGGTTTGAGGATCCGTTCTGCAAGGCCTGCGGGGCCCAGGGAGTATCCCGTGGGACGGTGGCCCGGCGCCTGGCCCATGTGCCGGTGGGGCTAAGGCCCACGCAGCTGGTGGTACGCGTGCGGCGCTTCGCCTGCACCGGCTGCCGTCGGGTGTGGAGGCAGGACACCTCCACCTTGGCTGAGCCCAGGGCGCGGCTGACCCACGCGGCGGTGGAGTGGGGGCTGCGGGCCCTTGCCCTGGAGGCCATGTCCGTCTCCCGGGTAGCGGCCGCCCTGGGGGAACTCCTGGCACACCGCCAACA
>NZ_KV811001.1:0-1039 GCF_001812965.1 Actinomyces sp. HMSC075C01 | reverse complement strand
CTGGGGGAACTCCTGGCACACCGCCAACAACGCAGTCCTGACTCGGGCTGAGCAGACCATCACCGGCAACCCTGACCGCTTCGATGGTGTGGAGGTCCTCGGCGTCGATGATTCCCCCGCGCGCTTCGCTCTCGTGCGGGAGGTACCCCCTCTGTGTGGCGCCACACCAGGCGGGGCGACCGCTATGTCACCGTGGTCATTGACCTGACCCCCGTGCGCCACCGCAGTGGTCCGGCCCGGCTTCTGGACGTGGTTCCGGGCCGGTCCAAGAAGGTGTTCAAGACCTGGCTCGCCGCTCGGGGTGAGTCCTGGCGTGAGCGGGTTGAGGTGGTAGCCACGGGGCGGTTTCACCGGGTCCCGAGAGCGCCGCCGGCGAGGAGCTCCCACAGGCCCGGGCGGTGATGGACCCCTACGCGCGTCGTGTCCCTGACCGGCGGCAAGCTCGACCAGTGCCGCCGCCGGATCCAGCGGGCGATCACGGGCCGGCGGGGCCGGGCGGGTGACCGGCTCTACCGGGCCCGGCGCACCCTGCACACCGGGGCCGGCCTGCTCACCGATGCCCAGGCCGAGCGTCTCGAGGCCCTGTTCGCTGATGATCGCCACGCTGCGGTCCAGGCCGCCTGGGGCGTCTACCAGCGCCTCATCCAGGCCTACCGCACCGAGGAGGCGGGCCTGGGAAAGTACCTGATGCAACGGCTCATCGACTCCCTGAGGCAGGCCATCCCAGAAGGGCTGGAGGAGATCCAGACCCTGGCAAAGACCCTGACTGAAAGAGCCTCCGACACCCCTGGCCTACTTCGACCAGCCCCGTACCTCCAACGGCCCCACCGAAGCGATCAACGGGCGCCTGGAGCACCTACGCGGCATCGCCCTGGGATTTGCGCAACCTCACCAACTACACCATCCGCAGCCTCATCCACACCGGACGCCTCAAAGACCACCTGACAACAACCACCTAAACCAACCGATAAGCCCCACCTACCACACCCCCAAACACGAAGAGCCACAAGAGGGTTCGGCGGGCTCGAATCGTCAGGAA
>NZ_KV811000.1:0-1130 GCF_001812965.1 Actinomyces sp. HMSC075C01 | reverse complement strand
TAAACCGCTTACACAGAAACCTTGACAGGCTCGACCACCACGATCATCCCGGTGGTGGAGGCCTTCCAGGCCGCTCACGGTATCGAGGAGCTCGTCATCGTCGCTGATGCCGGCATGCTCTCAGCGGCCAACCTCACGGCCCTGGACAAGGCGCACCTACGTTTCATTGTCGGGGCACGCACCACCCGGGCCCCAGGCGACCTGGAGGCCCACTTCCACTGGGCCGGGGACGCGTTCACCGATGGGCAGCTCATTGACACCATCACCCCCAAGAAAGGCTCCAGGAGCGAGCGGGACAAGGCTGTCAGGGCTGAGCCCGTCTGGGATCCAGCCAAGTATTCGGGGTCGTGGCGGGCGGTGTGGGCCTACTCCAAGAAGCGCGCCGCCAGGGACACTCAGACCCTGACCGCTCAGGAGAACCGGGCCCGGGCCGTCATCGCCGGCGAGAAGCGTCCCAAGGGCACCAGGTTCGTCACCGTCCATCAAGGCGATCAGGTGCTCGATGAGGCGTCCCTGGCCCGGGCCAGGTCGCTGGTGGGGCTCAAGGGCTATGTCACCTTTCGTTCCCGCGCATCTGATGGATGCCGGTGAGGTCGTCTCCTCGTATCACGAGCTGTGGCACGTCGAGCAGTCTTTCCGGATGAGTAAGCACGACCTGAGAGCCCGACCGGTCTTCCACCACCAGCGCGATGCCATCGAGGCGCACCTGACCGTGGTCATGGCCGCCCTGGCCGTCGCCCGGCACCTCCAGGAGACCACCGGGATCAGCGTTAAGCGCATCATCCGTGCCCTCAAGCCCCTTCAGGACGTCACCATCAACCTCAACGGCCATAAGATCACTGCCCAACCCCAAATCACCCCAACCGCAGCCAGCATCCTCAAATCCCTACAGTCCCCAGGGCACTAAGGTGTCACGAGTCAGGACTCACTCCAGACAGCAGGTCGGTGGTGGGGACGTCGAGCAGCCCGGAGCGGCGCAGGGCCTCGGTGCCGTGGCCCCGTCCGTCCTGGGGGTCGGAGCGCAGGGAGGTGAAGACGGACAGGAATGTGGCGCGCTTGAGCCTCTTGCTGCCGCCGTGGGAGATGCACCTCGCTGCGGATCGATGAGCCGGAGCGGCGTGTGACGGGAG
>NZ_KV810999.1:1248-4547 GCF_001812965.1 Actinomyces sp. HMSC075C01 | reverse complement strand
CATCATGGATGTGGGCCACCAACTAAACCAGCCCCCGATCGGTCAGAGGCCGGTTATCCCTGACGCAAGCGGCCGGAATTGATGTCGCCTCCAGGGCCTACGCTCGGAGGCATGGCTCGCAATGCGCCCGAACCCGACTCGCCCTCGCTCTTCGACGACGTCGGTCCTAACGGCTCCGGCCTCGTCGACGACCCGGCCCGCCCGCTGGCCGACCGGCTGCGCCCGCGGGCGCTCGACGTCGTCGTCGGTCAGGACCAGCTGCTCGCCGCTGACGCCCCGCTGGGCCGCATGGTGGCCTCCGGCCGCCTGGCCTCGATCATCCTGTGGGGTCCGCCGGGCTGCGGCAAGACGACGATCGCCCGGCTCCTGGCCGACCGCACCGGTCTGGTCTTCGAGCAGGTCTCGGCGACTTTCTCCGGGGTGGCCGATCTGCGTCAGGTCTTCGCCGCCGCGGCCCGTCGCCGCGAGATCGGGCAGGGCACGCTCCTGTTCGTCGACGAGATCCATCGCTTCAACCGTGCCCAGCAGGACTCCTTCCTGCCCTACGTCGAGGACGGGACGGTCGTCCTGGTCGGTGCGACCACCGAGAACCCGAGCTTCGAGCTCAACGGCGCCCTTCTGTCGCGCTGCCAGGTCATGGTCCTGCGCCGCCTGGACGAGGCCGCCCTGACCGAGTTGCTGGCGCGCGCCGAGTCCCTGACCGGCCGCGCCCTCGCCCTGACCGACGAGGCCCGCACCTCCCTGCTGGCCATGGCCGACGGCGACGGCCGCTACCTGCTGGGCATGGTCGAGCAGATCCTCGCCGCCCAGGACGCGGGCGGCGAGGGGCCACTTGACGTCGAGGGGCTGCGCGGCGTCATCACCTCCCGGGCTCCCCTGTACGACAAGTCCCGCGAGGAGCACTACAACCTCATCTCCGCCCTGCACAAGTCGATGCGCGGCTCCGACCCGGACGCCGCCCTGTACTGGCTGGCGCGCATGCTGGACGGGGGCGAGGACCCGCTCTACGTGGTGCGGCGTCTGGTGCGATTCGCCAGCGAGGACGTCGGCATGGCCGACCCGGCCGCCCTCCAGATGACGCTGGCCGCCTGGGACGCCTATGAGCGCCTGGGCTCACCCGAGGGGGAGGTCGCCATCGCGCAGGCGGTCGTCTACCTGGCCACCGCGCCCAAGTCCATCGCCGTCTACCGCGGTTACGGGCGGGCGGCGCGCCTGGCCCGCCAGACCGGCTCGCTCATGCCGCCGGCCCACATCCTCAACGCCCCCACCCGGCTCATGAAGGAGCTCGGCTACGGCGAGGGCTACGAGTACGACCCGGACACGGCCGACGGCTTCTCCGGCGCGGACTACCTGCCCGACGGCGTCGAGCGCCGGCCCCTCTACGAGCCGACCGCCAACGGCCACGAGCGCCGCATCCGTGAGCGTCTGGCGCACTGGGAGGACCTGCGGGCGCGTAAGCGCTGACCCTCAGGCTCAGCTGTCCAACGGGTCGTTCAGCAGGGCCCACTTTTCGTATGAATGCAGTCCGCGGTTGAGTGCGTCCTGCACTCATGCGGCGACATTCTGTCTACTGAATGCAGGAGTGCTCGTTCCAGCACAATGTTGTTCCTGGGGCGAGATTGATATTGAACTTATAGTCCCACCCTCCTGACTGTTGATCGTCAAAGAAGAGTGGAGGTGGGTTGACCTGCAGTAACGTTACGACGCCTAATCCGTCAATATAGACAGTTTCGCCGAGGTGCACGTCATAGGTGACTGAATCGTCATTCGTTCGGATCCAGCGCAGTGATCCGACCCATTGGTGGTTCTCCTTACGCATACGCCCCGCCTCCAGTTTCCCGTCGTCGGTGTAGGGAGGTGGTGTAGACCGCCCCAGGGAGACCGTGTGGCCTTCCTCGACACCTGTTGGCAGTGGCGTAGTCGTTGGCGGCCGGGTCCGCCACAGCCATCCGCCTGCCCCCAGTAGGAGTGCGAGCACGACGACGACTCCAATGGCACCCCAGAGAACACGCCTCCTTCGCTGCCTCGCCCGGTCAACACCTTGAGGGAAGGTTGCCGCGGCCGGGGTTACGGGTCCCCCAGGGGCGGGAGGCATCTCAGTCACGACCAATTTCCTTCCTGGGAGCGGGCTCTAGAAGCGCAGTGTTGAACAGAGGTGTCCCTGGATGAGGCGAGCTCAGTGACGGCCAGTCGCCTTCGCGGGTTCAGCAGGGGTTCCAGGGTTCACACCAGTGCAGGTCTGGGTTGAGGTTGATGTTGACCTCGATGGTCCAGCCGCCGGACTTCTGGTCTGAGAGAAGGGGTGGTGGGTTGACGGCGAGGAGGGTGACGGTGCCCAGGCCGTCGATATGGACACTCTCACCCAGGTGCAGCTCGTACACGGTCGGCTTCCCTCCCGTGGGGGTCCAGCGCACCGAGCCGATCCACTGATGACGCTCAGAGCGCAGGCCTCCGAGCACCAGCGTTCCCGTTCTGGCCTGTCGGGGAGGAAGTGAACTAGCAAGGGGGACTGTCTCACCCCCCTCCACCCCAGCCGGCAAGGAAACTCTCGTGGTACTCGGGCGGGTCCACCACAGCCACCCGCCTGCCCCCAGTAGGAGCGCGAGCATGACGACGACTCCGACTACGCCCCAGAGAAGACGCTTCCTTCGGTGCCTCACTCGGTCAATACCGTAAGGGGAAGAGGTCGCCACAGCGGGACTCTCAGAACTCTCATGGGCGGGAGGCGCCATAGTCACGACCAATTCCCTTCTTGGAGGAGAATTATCAAGGCACAGTGTTGGACAGAGCCATCACCGATGAAGCGAACTACGTGAAGACCGGTCGCCTTCACGGATTCAGCAGGGATCCCAGGGTTCACACCAGTGCAGTCCGGGGTCAAGTACGACATGGACTCGCGTCGTCCATCCACCGTCCTTGTCCTCGGGGATGAGGGGTGGTGGGTTGACGGCGAGGAGGGTGACGGTTCCCAGTCCGTCAATGTTGATACTCTCACCCAGATGCATCTCGTACGTGGTCGCCTTCCCTCCCTTGGGGGTCCAGCGCACCGAGCCGATCCACTGATGACGCTCAGAACGCATTCCCCCGGTCTCCAGCCTCCCGGTCTTGGTCTCAGGAGCAGGAATCGACCCATCAAGCGACATCACGTCGCCCCTCCCCACCCCCGCAGGTACAGCAACGCTGGTGGTGCTCGGTCGGCTCCACCACAACCACCCTCCCAATCCAGCCACAATCGCAACGACCACAACGACAGCGACAGCACCCGCCCACAGCATGCGTTTCCTATTTCCCGCCCTTTT
>NZ_KV810999.1:0-1148 GCF_001812965.1 Actinomyces sp. HMSC075C01 | reverse complement strand
TTTTGGTTGACTGCCAACATATTGTGGGACGAAGTTTCCCGGGGAGCCAGTTACTTCTACGCCATGAGAGTGTTTCATGTCCACCATTACCCGCTCTCTTAAGAGTGCTTGCCGTCAGGGAACCTGGCCGATGTCAGTACGAGCGAAGTGCTTCTCATAATCTTCTCGAGTGATTCGGATCAGGCCGCCATCCTTCCTGCCATCATTGGGAGTGTCATTCCCGCCCCAGGGGTTGCGTAGGGTAACATACTCGTCGTCGATGTCGACAACCGTGTACGCATGGGATGATTTCTCCGTTTTAGAATCATGGTCATAGTCTCCCCCAACGAGGCGGCACTCAGTTTCCTGGTCTGGCGCCTCGCCATTGACACCAGGATTCTTGGTGTCAATCTTACCGTCCCCGTTGGTGTCAGTAGCAGCATTGACCGTGTCACCATTGCCGAAGCTCCCCCCTCTTGTTGAGGCGACAACGACTTGCCCGGAGTCAACAGCGCTCTTGATGTTGTTCCACTCGCTTTGGTCGTACTTGTGGTCCTCTTTCGGGAAGGTCAAGCCGAACCAGCCAGGTTCCGAGCCCCATGTGTCGACACTATAAGACTTACTATGGGTGATCTGCGGAATTGTGTCGACTGCTCTACCACCGTCGGCGAGGTCTTGGAATCCGAAGTGTTGGCCGTAGGCACGTTCGTAGATGCTCATGAGGGTGGGTCGTCCCTGATGGTCTTTGGTACCGCCAGAGTAGTAGTCATCCACGTCGACGTCGACGGGTTTGCCGTTGTCGTAGAGGGTGACGACGAAGCAGCCCTTCCCCTCGTCCCACCTGACTTGGTCCCGCAGCTTTTGCTGGCCGTCCTCAGTCCGGGAGTAGCCCTGCAGCGTGGCAAGCAGGTAGCAGTCACCAATACCCCTTTGATTGGCGTCGGGGTCCCAGTCACCCTTGCCGTCGGCCTGCTCCCGCAACCGAGCAATATCCTCCTCCGAAAACGGAGCAAGCCCAAATGGAGCCATCATCATTTGCCGAACAAGATGCTGCAGACGCTTCTTATCCTTTTCTCGACTATCTGCCGCTGCCGCAGCTCCACCATTCTTCCCACCTCCAGGCCCCGCGCTTGTTGCGGTGCCGAGTGAGGCGGCGGCGGTGGCTGCTG
>NZ_KV810998.1:2605-12287 GCF_001812965.1 Actinomyces sp. HMSC075C01 | reverse complement strand
GCATCAACGTCGCCACCCTGTCCTCACTGGCGGCGCGCGAGACCTTCGTGGCCACCCTCGGCCAGATCGCCGCAGCCGAGGACCCCGAGGAGCCCAGCGCCCACCTGGCCACAATGACCTACCAGCAGGACACCCTGACCAACAAGGCCGGCGACCTGCTGTTCAACCCGGCCACGATCGCGGCGATCCTCGTGTTCTTCGTCTACGCCCTGCAGTGCATGGCCACAGCCGGTGCGATGCGCCGCGAGACCGGCACCTGGAAGTGGCCGATCATCGCCTACACCTACATGTTCGTCACAGCATGGGTCATGGCGGCCCTCACGAGGGTCGTCGTCGCCATGCTCATGTAGGCGGTTGCGGCGCGCCTGCCCGGGGTGCGCTGGGGTGCGGCGCACGAGCCGGGCCTGGGTGCGCCCACCGCCCCCGCACACACCACCTACCCCCACACACTTCGACCGAATCTTCATAAACGACGCGGCTCCGGGTCTTTTTTGAAGATTCGGTCGACGTGTTAAGCGAGTGCCGGCACTTGGCAACCGCCACCTCCGCGGCGAGTGATCGTCTAGGCTCGCGGTATGGCGACTCCGGAGTTCATCGTCTCCCTGCGGCAGAAGATCGGGCATGACATGCTGTGGCTGCCGGGGGTGAGCATCGTCGTCGTCGACGAGGCCGGCCGGCTCCTGCTGGGGCGGCGCGCCGACAACGGGCGCTGGGCGGTCGTCTCCGGCATCCCCGAGCCCGGCGAGCAGCCGGCGGTGGCGATCCGGCGCGAGTGCCTGGAGGAGACCGGTGTGGACGTGGAGGTGCTGGCGCTCACGAGCGTGACCGCGGGCGAGCCCTTCGCCTTCCCCAACGGAGACAACTGCGTGTTCATGGACATCAACTTCGTGGGTCGGGCGCGCCCCGGCAGCGCGGCTCGCGCCCATGTGGCCGACGACGAGTCCACGCAGGTGGGCTGGTTCGCGCCGGACGCGCTGCCCGAGCCGCTGCTGAGCTCGACGCCCGGACGCATCGAGGCGGCCCTGGCCTGGCTGGCCGACCCGACGTCGGGCGCGCGCTTCCACCCGGCCTCCTGACGCCGGTTGCCTTCGGCCGGGGACGTCGACGGGGACATTCCGCGCGGCGGGGTGCCATCTCTTCCGGACGGGGACATCCTGCGCGTACGGGTGCAGGATTCCTGTCCCCGACGGCGTCGAATGCCCCCGACCGCAAGAGGGGTGAGACAGTCGGTGGGGCTTGGTGGTGGATGCACCACTCGTGGAGGGGTGAGGCAGTTGCGGTCAGGCCTCGGGCACCTCAATGCCGATACGCCGGAGCCCTTCGGCCTGCGCGCTGTTCGGGTCCAGGGGCCTGGCGGCGGTGAGGACGACGCGCACGCCCTCGGGGGTGACGACCTCGACCTCGCGGGAGTTCCACGGGGTGATGCGCGGGCCGGTGACGCTGCCCGGCCGGCGCTGCTCGCAGGTCGCGGCGATCTCGTCGATCTGGGACAGGACGCAGGAGAAGCTGACGCTCATCGAGGGGCCGTCGGCTGGAGCGGGCGCCTGCGGCGTCGGCACCAGGAGGACGTCCTGGAAGGCCCAGCGGCGCAGGTGCACCAGCTGGCCGGGAATGCTGAACAGGGTGAAGAAGCCCAGTGCCTCGGTCCAGAAGTCGACCGAGGCGTCCAGGTCCGACGTCGGGACAGTGACGAACATCGGCATGCCGTAGATGCCGCGGAAAGGCTCGGGCGGTTGGGCGTCCTCGCTGGGCGCAGGCACGGGGCTCATCTCGAATGCGTTGAAGGTGCTCATGCGCGGCAGCCTCATCCCTCACGCTACGTGAGGGTCAAGGTGATCCGCGTTACTGTCAGAGTCTCGCGGCCGGGGACATCATCCGCGACCGGACGCCGAGCCGGGCATTTCTCGCGTAGCCCCACAGAATTTCTGCCCGGCTACGCGAGAAATGCCCGGGTCGGCACGGGGGCGTCTGCACCACCCTTGGTATGATTCTGGTATGACTCAGAAGATCGCGGTGAGCCTCCCGGACGAGCAGATCGTCTCGATTCGCCGTGCGGTCGCACAGGGCAGGGCGGCATCGGTATCGGGATTCGTCAGCGCAGCGGTCGCTCGCGCGCAACGGGAGGACAACCTCGCCCAGCTGCTGGACGACCTTGATCGCGAGCTCGGCCCCGTCGACGACGCGGACCTGGCCTGGGCCGACCAGGCGCTGGGACTGGCGTGACCACCGCCAGCAGGAGGCGCGCCAAGGGCCTGACCCTCGACACCGGCGCACTGCTCGCACTTGAGCGCGGAGACTCGCGGGTCCGCGCGCTCCTTCGCCGGGCCTCGGAGACGGGCCTGCCCCTGAGCATGCCAGCCGGCGTCGTGGCACAGGCCTGGCGGGGAGGCCCTCGGCAGGCCCGCGTCGCACGACTGCTGGCGGACCCCAGCGTGCACGTGGCGCCGCTGGACGACATGACGGCGCGAGCCGTCGGCCTGCTGTGCGGACGCAGCGGACACCGGGACATCGTTGACGTTCACGTCGCCCTGCTGGCGCAGGAGCAGGGGCACACCGTGGTGACCTCCGACCCTGAAGACCTGAGCGCGGTCCACCCCGGCCTCCCACTCATCACGGTCTAGACGAGCCTCGCAAGCCTCAGCCGGGGACATTCCGCGACCGGACGCCGAGCCGGGCATTTTTCGCGTAGCCCCACGGAATTTCTGCCCGGCTACGCGAGAAATGCCCGGCTCGACACAAGGTGGAACAGTCGGAGTCACTCCGCGGGCGGCTCGACGACGAGCGGCGCCTCACCGGGGGCACGCACCTCAGCGCGGGGTGCCGGTTCCAGGGCCAGGCTCACGCGCAGCCGCTGTCCTTCTTCACCGACGGCGTCGTAGGACAGTCGCGGGTTGTCCAGCTCGGTGACCTCGGTGCGGGCGCGCACGAGCCAGGGGTGGCGGCGTCGCAGGCCGATGAGGTCCTGGTGGAGCCGCAGCATCCAGGCGCCCTGCGGCGCGAGCCCGGACGGGGCAGCCGGCAGGGCGGGGCGGACCTCGTCGTCGCCGCCGAGGGTCTCGGTCTTCACCCCACGAAAGGCCTGCTCGTCCCCATAGTAGACGCTGGGCACGCCGCCCACGGTCATGAGCAGGACGACGGCGAGCGCCGCCCCGCCGGCCCCGACCTTGCTGGCGATGCGGGTGACGTCGTGGTTGCCGACGAAGGTGGCCGGGACGAACCGGTCCAGCAGCTCGTTGTGGCGCTTGAGGCACCAGTCGAGCTCGTAGAAGTTGACGTCGACCAGGGAGCTCCAGGTGGCCTTCCACAGCTCGTACTGGGTGACGGTGTCAACGGTGGAGGCCTCCACGAAGCCGGCGTAGTCGCCGTGGATGACCTCGCCCATGAACCAGGCGTCGGGGTGGCGCTTGCGCACGGCGGGCAGGACGCTCGCCCAGAAGGCGGGGGCGACGGCGTAGGCGGCGTCCAGGCGCCAGGCGCTCGCGCCGCGGTCGAGCCAGTGGGTGAGCACCCGCACGGCCAGGTCGCGCACCTCGGTCGAGTCGTGGTTGAGGGCGGCCAGGGACTCGTGCCCCTCGAAGGTGGCGTAGCCGGGGCCGGCCTGCCCGGCGTCGTTCCCGCCGGCGGCGTCGTCGAAGCGGAAGAGGCCGCGCTCGCCTCCCCCGGCGCGGGCGGCCCGGAAGAGGGGGTGCTCGGTGCCGACGTGCCCGAGGACGCCGTCGAGCATGAGGGCCAGGCCCCGGGTGCGACATGCCTCGGCGAGACGGTCGAAGGCGGCGTCGTCCCCCAGGCGGGGGTCGATGCGCAGGTGGTCGGTGGTGTCGTAGCCGTGGGTGGATGAGGCGAAGATCGGCCCGAGTGACAGGCCGTTGGCGCCGAGCTCGACGGCGTAGTCGAGCCAGGGCTCCAGGCGGTCCAGGCGTGCGGGGGCACCGGGCTCGGTCAGGGGCGTGCCCGGCTCGGGGCGGACGGGGGCGCCGGTGGCGCCGAGGGGATAGACCTGCCACCAGATGGCATGGTCGATCCAGGCGGGGGTTGCAGGACGGCTTATTCCAGGCGACTCACTAGTCATGTCTCCAAGGGTGCCGCCGCACCCGTTAGCATGTCAAGGTGCCGTCCCGTACCGACAAGCGCCCCCGCCTGCGCATGGATCCCGCCGAGCGCCGCGAGCTGATCCTGTCCGCGGCGAGGCATGCGTTCGCGAGCCGCCCGTACGAGGAGGTCTCACTGGTCGAGGTCGCCCAGGAGGCTCAGGCCTCCGAGGCGCTGGTGCACAAGTACTTCGCCGGGAAGGCCGGCCTTTACGCCGAGGTGCTCCAGCGTGCCGCTGACGAGCTCGCCGAGCGCACCCGGCGGGCCGACGACGCCCTACCGGAAGGGTCGTCGGCCCGGGACCGGGTGCGGACCTCGGTGCTGACCTATTTGGACTTCATCGCCGAGCGCTCCCCCGGCTGGGTGACCTACCAGGTGCTGGCCGGGCACGACCCGGGCGATGAGGCGGCCCGGGTGAGGCGGCAGGCGCGCGAGGCGGCGGTGGCGGCCCTGGCCAAGGTGGTCGGCGGCAGCCGGGGCCACCGCGACGACTTCGCCCTGTGGGGCTACCTCGGTTTCCTCGACGACGCCTGCCTGCGCTGGGTGCACGCCGGCTGCCCCGACGACCAGCGCCACAGCCTGGTTGACGCGGCGCTGGGCTGCCTGGAGGGGGCGCTGGGCGACTGGCGGGCATGAGAGCTGGGACCGCCCAGGCGAGTACGACATCCCGGGGCCGGCAGCCCGGCCCACAGACGCGAACGTGGGGCCCACCTCGCCAGGAGGTGGGCCCCACGTGATGGAGTCAGCGCATCGGCGCGAGCCTCGGGCTCAGCGCACGGGCTTGCGGACCTCGGCGGAGAGGAACCAGGCCTGCTGCTCGAGCTTGCCGGTGAGGTCCTCGACGATGCCGGAGGAGGTGGGGTCCTCGGAGTCGACGTCGTCGTGCACGCCGCGCAGGGTGGCGACGACGGCCTCGATGGCGGAGACGATGTAAGCAACGCCCTCACTGGTGAGGATCTCGCCCTCGGGGGCGGCCGGGACGGTGGTGGCGGCGGCGACGGTGGCCGGGCGGCCGTCGGGGACGGCGTTGATGGCACGCATGCGCTCGGCGACCTCGTCGGAGCCCTCGCGGGCGATGTCGACGACGTCGTCGAGGTTGAGGTGGATGTCGCGGAAGTTCGAGCCGACGATGTTCCAGTGGATCTGCTTGCCGACCAGCTCGAGGGCGATGAGGTCGGTCAGGACGCGCTGGAGGTTGTCGCTCAGAGCGGCGGAGGCGGTGAAGGTGAGGTTGATGGACGGTGTTGTCATGGTGTCTGCGTTCATGGCCATCACTTTACTACATCGTGAATCTCTGTGGGTGTTACTTATGATTCACAGGTAAGCCATGCCTCACCTGAAACCAAGAGCCACCTGCATGGACGGGTTCTCGGGCCGGGCGACGGCGGTCAACAGCACGTGGACACTGGCGCGAGCCGGCTGGCATAATGACGGGGAGCCATCCGGCGGGTACCGGACGGCTCCCCTTAGGTAGGCGGCTCATCCGAACCACTTGCCGAGGGTATCCACAAGGACACTGACGGCCCGGGTCAGGCGAGCGAGTGCGGTTTAACAGTTCGCTCACCTTCCGGGCCGTTTCCTTGTCCTTGCGAACTTGCCTGCGTCGGCCTTTCGGCTTGGACACGACCCCCACCTCCTTCCGACTCCCTTCCTCCCCGGCAGGACACTGGGCGTTCCGGGAGAAGGTGCCGAAGAAAGGTGAGCGCAATCATGCCACGACGGCTCCGGAGATATCAGCCGACCTTGCAGGTGTTCGGCTCGCCGGTCTCTTCCTCCTCGGAGGCGAGCCAGTGCCCGTTGCTGCCGGGCACCATGGTGTTCTTCGCCGGGATGCGCGCCTTGTTGGTGGGTTCGGTGACGTCCTTGCCCTGCGCGTCGACGTAGGTCACCTGCGTCATGTCCACGCAGTAGGTGACGGTGGCGCTCTGGCCGTCGGCGCTCATGGCGACCTCGGAGATCGCGACCTTGACGGGGGTCTTGGCCTTCTGCCCTTTGTTCTTGAGGTTGGCGGCGTCGTCGAGGAGCTGCTGCTGGAGGTTGCCGGTGGTGACGGTGGGGACCTTGCTGGTGTCCTGCCCGCCGCCGACCCACAGCTTCCAGGACATCTGGTCGTAGGCCACGAAGTCCTGGAGGATCGCGACCCGCTTGACGTCGAGGCCGGCGGGGATCGTGGTGATGGTGTATCCGAGCTGGGCGTCAGACAGGGAGGCCGCCGTGACGGTGCCGGCGGTGCTCGACGCCGTAGCGGAAGCCGAGGGGGCCGACGTCGACTTCCCCACGGCGCCGGCTCTGTTTGCGGGTGTCTTGGCGCTGGGCTTGGAGTCCTTGGAGGAGCACCCGGTCAGGGCCAGCGAGCCGGCGAGCAGCAGGCAGCCCAGTGCGGCGGCTCGACGGTGGGCTCCGGCTCGGCTCGGGGGGCGGTTCTCGGCATGTGCCACGGGGGGCTCCTCACTGTCGGCCGGATTCGACCCGGCGGAAACCAACCCGTTGACACTACCGCGAAGGTCACGAACGTGTCTCGACCTTCGTCGCCCTCCTTGCTACACCCCTGTTCTGGCGAGGGTACGTGATGCCAACAGTCCTCAGAAGGAGGAACCAGGCCTGCTGCGCAGGCTTGCCGGTCAGGCCATCCAGGATGATGGCCGATGTCAAGGGCTCGTCATCGACAGGGACACCCTGCGCACTGGGGGACAGGATTTCCGTCCCCCGACGCACAAACAGCCCCTGCCTGGAACGGAGTGCCCCCAGCCACGGTGAAGTGTCCCAGACAGCGTCGAAGATCCCCGTGAGGAAGCGAGCCGACCGAGGTCTCCCCGCCCACCGCGACGAGACCGGACCAACCTGACCAACAGCCCGGGACACCAGGCCCGGGCAGTCGCGGTCACCTTGGCAACAGCTGGAGTCTCACCAGTGGCCCACACCCCGCCACCCGCACCCCAACACAGGTCGCCAACGTCATGACCTCATACATCTAGGCAACGACCACTCACCACAGGATCGTCACACCGGACAGTTCCTCGAAGGCCGGATCGCGCGTCACCAACGCAAGCGACTCGTACATCGCTTGCGCCGCCAGCATCCGATCAAAGGGATCGCGATGCGACCACTCAAGCTGCCCGCTCAAGCGCGCGTGCGACCACTCGATGGGCAAGAACTCCGCTCCGAGCCGTCGCACGTGCCCCTCGAGAGCATCCAGCCACGGCCCCGCTCCAGGCAGTTTCCCAATGCGGTTCTTGGTATGCAGCTCCCATGCACTGGCGGCGGAGACCACCACGACATTCCCTCGGTCTCGCAGCACCTCGACAGCCCTCCCGCCCAGACGCGAGGGCTCATTGATCGCCCACATGAGCGCGTGCGTATCGAGTAGGTAGCCCTTCATGCACCCTCCCAGGCACTCAGCTCCTCCTCCGGCAGCTCGTCGAAGAACGTGTCCGGCAGCTGGTATCCGCCGAAGCCCAGCTCCCGCTCGCCCCCGACTGGAACCAAGCGCGCCACTGTCTGACGCCCTCGGGCGATGTTGATGGTCGTCCCCTGCTCGACCTCCACCAACAGCGCCGACAAATGCGTCTTCGCCTCCTGAACCTTCACCGTCTTCATGCATTGATGGTCCCAGGAGAAAGCGACCTGGTCAACCAGGTTGGTCAGGTTGCGCCGCCGCCCACCCTCATGGTCGGGGACATTCCCCACCGACAGGAATCCTGTCCCCCAACGCGCAGGATGTCCCTGTCAGTACGCGGGCGTGCTGACGGCGAATGGCTGCTTTAGATGCCGTGGCCGGCTCAGTTCTGGCGGGGATTCTTTCCGTTGGTGGTCAGGGTCTGGACCTCGGCGACGGGGAGGTTGACGGTGCTGGTGGTGGTGATGGCCGGCAGGGTGCCGGTGTTGCCGTCGGTGGCGGTGTAGGAGGCCGAGTAGGCGACCTTAATCGTCAACGGCGTGGTACCACCCAGGTGAGCCGAGCTGCGGTTGAAGGAGATCGTGCAGGGACTCGAGCCCTCAGGCATCCCCTGGTGCCAGGCGACACCGAACCCGGTGCAGGAGGCCTTCCCGTCGGGTGCCGACAGCTGCAGGCCAGACGACCCGGCCGTGACTGTCACGGAGGTACTCCCGGCCGTAGCGGTCGCCTTGACACTCGTTGGAGTCTCACCAGTGGCCCACACCCAGGTGTCCATCCCCACCAGCGTCGCACCCTGGGAACCGACCTTCGGATTCGTCTCCACCGTCGGGGCGGGAATCTTCACTGCCTCCCAAGCAACTTTCGCCAGCCACGCAGGAGAAATGTACGGCACGGGAGGTGACTGCCCGTTCGGAACCCACACATTCTCAGGGTTATTATTTATGAACTTTGACCCCTCTCGAGCCCAAGTCAGGCCATCAGGAAAGGCGTTTCGATCACAATAACTCCTCCACCAACGTCCACCTGAATCACGCCTGTGGTCTCGGAAGCCAGGATACCTTTCCTTAAGATTGTCATCCCAACCACCGCCTTCTGGAGCGTCCGCAAGAAGACCGTAATTCTTTTCGAACTCCTCAGGCGTATCTCCTGGAGAGTATCCGCACGAAGGTTTGATTGACACGGACGTTGAGGTGGTCGACAGCCCGGAGCCTCCACCACCCGCAGACGAGTAACCAACTTCTACATGAGCGGAAATTTCAGCTCCGCCACCATCGTTTTCCTGCGCAGCCCCTGACACCCGAGAGCCCCTGGAGTCATTTAACGCCACACCTTGAGGTGCAGCCAAAATTATACTAGCACAAATAACGACAAAGAAACTTCGAAAATGCATCAACTTCACAACTTCAAACCTTTCCCCCACCGAGTATCACTCATTCAACCGCACACGACACATTCTCGTCAACATACTCATCACTGGCCAGCCAGTCCCCCTTAGAATCTAGCATCATGGCCTCTGTAACCAGTTCTCGATCTTGTTTCTCCGGATTACTGACATCATTCCCATTCACATCCAACGTTGTTACTTTAGTCGCATCTACGCAAACTTTTACGGTTGCCGCTTTCCCGGCTTGGTCAACAGCAACTTCAGTGACCGAAATTCGAATGGGAGGATTGTCGCGCTGCCCCTTCGGAATCCTTGCGTGGTTTCGGATGACCGCATCCCGAGTATTTCCTGTGGCAACCTCCGAAATGTCATTAATCCCCTCTCCGGTTGACCATATTCTCCAGGTCAGTTTGTCGTACGCAACAAATCCTTGGAGGACTTTGGTCTGGGTGGCGTCCAGTTCTTTGGGGATCGAGACCACCGTGTAGCCCAGGGCGGGGTCGGACAGGGACTCAGCAGTCACCACACCGGTACTGGCACTGGCAGCGCCGCTCGCACCAGCCGACGCAGCAGACGTCGCCGCCGGTGACGCCGTCGAACTACCACTGGTTCCCCCAGTGTTCAGTGGTGGGATCGTCCCCCCGCCCTTCGGACTGCCCGACGAACAACCAGCCAGAGCGAGTGAGCCTGCAAGCACACCCACTCCCAGGACGCCGGCAACACGACGACGAGCAGACAGGCGAACAAAGGAACGAGCCATGAGGAAGCACCTCCACGATCTGGGGTGCGTGGTGTTTCTCGGACTGGGGGAG
>NZ_KV810998.1:0-2505 GCF_001812965.1 Actinomyces sp. HMSC075C01 | reverse complement strand
CTGGGGTGCGTGGTGTTTCTCGGACTGGGGGAGTGTTTCTTCCCGTGAGTCGATAGGATGGATACCATGCCAGCAGCGAAATACTCGGAGGAGTTCAAGGCGCAGGTCGTGCGTGAAGTCGTCGAGAAGGAACGCACGATAGCGTCAGTGGCCGCCTCATACGACCTTGTTGCCCAAACAGTAGGTAACTGGGTCGCAAGATACAAAAAGGAGCACGCCACCGACCAGGACCGCAAGAAAGCCTCCGAGTCAGCCGAGATAGCGAAACTGAGAGCGGAGGTCCGTGAGCTGCGTCAGGAGAACGAGTTCCTGAAAAAAGCAGCCGCCTTCTTCGCCAAGGAACGACCGTGACCGAGCGCTACGAGGTCATCAACCGCGAAGAAGGCTCCTACCCCATCTCCTCAATGTGTCGGTGGTCCAGGGTATCAAAATCAGGTTACTACTCCTGGCGCGACCGACCCCAGTCACAGACGGCCATTAGGAGGGAGGAGCTGGCCATCATGATTAAGGGCGTTTTTGAGGACTCCGATGGTACCTACGGGTATCGAAGAATTCAGGTGGTCCTGGAGCGGCGCGGTGTGCGGGCCGACGGGGCCACGATCCGCGCCATCATGCGTGACCTGGGGCTACAGGCCGCCGGGCCACGGGCGAAAGTCCGAACCACCATACCGGCTGAGGACCTGGGAGAGCGCCCGGACCTGCTCGGGCGGGACTTCACCGCTGACAAGCCCGGCAAGAAGTTGTGCGGGGATATCACCTATGTCAGGACGTGGGCCGGATTCATTTATCTCGCGACCGTTTTGGACTGCTGCACCAAGAAGGTCGTGGGTTATGCGATGGCCGACCACATGCACACGTCCCTGGTGTGCCAGGCCATCGACATGGCGGTCAGGAGATGCCCGGTTGAAAAGGATGTGACGGTCTTTCATTCGGACCGAGGTAGTCAGTACACGTCTCAAAGATTCCTGGACCACCTCAACTCCTATGGCATTCGCCCCTCGGTGGGGCGCACGGGGGTGTGCTGGGACAATGCGTGGGCGGAATCCTTTAATGCCACGCTGAAGAATGAGAGGGTCCACCGGATGGTGTATCCCACGAAGGATAAGGCGGTCAAGGATATTGCCTCGTGGATCGAGCTGAGATACAATCATGTTCGCCTTCACTCAGCCCTGGGATACCGCACCCCGAACGAGGTCGAACGCGATTTCCTGGACTTAACAAAGGCAGCCTGAAACACAAAACAAGCACTGTCCGAAAAACACCCAGCAGTCCAATCAGGCCGAGCGCAGCATCCCGGCACAGCAGCAACCCCATGACTCTACCCGCCAGATCACAACAAAGTCACGGCGCACCGACAAAGGCCACGCCCCACCTCCCGCCAGCAGCTCACACCGACCGGCACAAACAGCAGCACAAGGGTGGTACAACCGCCAGCACAGCAAAACCCGTCCGACAGCATGAATCGCCCCAGGTTTCATGGGGGCAGTGATGACACGAAAGGATCATCGCCTTCATCAAACCCGGGGCGATTTCTCGGGTTCAGCTCGCGGCAGCCATATCGATAGTCAGGCGCAGGTTCAGTGCGTGGGCGATACGCCAGAGAGTCGAGACGGAGGGAACCTGCCCACCATTCTCGACGGCGGAGATGACTGACTGCTGGGTTCCCATGCGCCTAGCCAACTCGGCCTGGGTCAGCCCTGCACGTGTACGTGCGGCGTAGACGAGCTCGGCGAGCTGCAAGCGGGCCTCTTCCTCAGCCTCAGCGGCATCGAATCGGGCACGCTCGTCCGGAGTCATGGCAGCCAGGGCCTCGGCCTCAGCCTGCCGGAACGGTGTGGTCCTCATGATTGCTTCCTCTTCTTTCGGGCGCCCTTGGCCGCTGCCTGAGTGGACTGATAAGCAGCCTGGGCCCGCCGGGCTCGTAGGATCTCCCGCCGCTCGCTCTGGCGCTGCTTGCGGAAGGTGGTCAGCGTGATGGCCTTCCGTTCGGGTTCGAGAACGTACGTGATCCGTCTCGCCACCCCCTCGCAGGTGAACCGCAGTTCGCGCAGGCCTCCGCCCAGCTGTTTCGACAACGGCATGCCGAGCATGTGCCCGGCATCCTCCAGCCGAGTCAGCACGCGACGGGTTGCCGCCTTCCCCTCGGGGGTCAGGCCCTGATACCAGGTCAGAACCTCGTCCGAGAACTCAACCGTCCATCGCACAGACCCATTATGTCATTCACGTGATATCGCGACAAGACGATACTCTCGTTCCTACTGTGCCTGGGGCGCGGTCAATCGTTTATCCCACCTCAGTTCTGTCGGGGGTTCTTTGTGTTGGTGGTCAGGGTCTGGACTTCGGCGACGGGGAGGTTGATGGTGCTGGTGGTGGTGATGGCGGGCAGGGTGCCGGTGTTGCCGTCGGTGGCGGTGTAGGAGGCTGAGTAGGCGACCTTGATGGTCAGCGGCGTGGTGCCACCCAGGTGAGCCGTGAATCGTCCCGGGTTTGATGGAGGCAGTGATG
>NZ_KV810997.1:65593-103974 GCF_001812965.1 Actinomyces sp. HMSC075C01 | reverse complement strand
CGCCTCTGCCACCACAGCCAGAGCCCGCGCACGCTCTCGAGAATCCTCGATCCGCTCAGCCACCTCCTCAGCATGACAAAAAGGAGCGATCATGCGACTATCTTCACTCACCTCATCAGCACCTTTAAGTGAAGAGCTCAGTGATAGAAAGCCCCCTCCCCTATGTGCATAAACTTGAATCCCATTAACCCATCTTTCTAAATCAAAACTTTCAAAACCATTGACTTCAGAATCGTTAACAGCACTACCGATAGACACAAGAATATCCACCAGCAAACGCAAAACCTTATCATTAAAATCTCGACAAGAAGCCAAGGATTCAAGAACAACAGGAAGGAACGGCAAGAACACACGAACGCGCCCACATTCAACAGCTGCTTTCATTGTCTCCACAAGCGCATTCAGCCTGCTCTTCGGACTATCGATAGACAACACCATGTCCAACACAGCCTCGGGACTGAGGTTGAAGTATAGAACATAGAGTTTAGGTAAACCAAGCACGTAGGTAGACGCCCGCACAACCAGCTTCCTCAACTCGGCAACCCCATAAAGGAAGGTCATCACACCTTCAGGAATCTCCGCACAGCTCTCACTTACCATCTTGAAAAACTCACGATCAATCATTCGCAACACAAGCGATTTTCGCTCAGAGCGTCGCCACACCTCATTATACCTATCTCGGTCGAGAACAATCTTGACAGAAGAACCATCACATTTATCGTCACCAAGCATGAGTTCGAAGCAGGACTCACTCAGCAAATAGTTGGGGGTGTTGCACCCCCAACCCCTATCGGCACACTTCTTCACCCACCCTCGAATATCCTGATAGTACGGCAACAATACTCTCTCACGGGATTCTGCCCACCAAGCCTCATCTCCCACCCCTTCATCTCCTCCAAAGAGATCTGGCGAGAGCTCACGCAACACGGCTCGTAGAACGGCATCGTGCCCCAAAGTGTAGGAAGGGATTGGTCGACCACCAAAGCCGACGTTGACTCGCATGAGAATGCGACCAGGCGACCGCTCTACACATGCTTTGATGTCCCCGCTCGGAACAGCATCGAGACGGCGACGCCTGGCGATCAACTGCCGCAGTTCATCCACGGTCAACGAGCCACCACAGGCTGCCAAGAAGGCTCCGATATCTACACCATATTTGGAGTTTAAGAAGTTTTCTATATCCTTCTGATTGATTTTCTTTTGCGCTATTGGGGAGGCTTCGAGTGATGCAACTCTCCTCGGAGAATCACAGACAATATCCTCGGGAGGTCGCGGGTTAGGGCGTGACGCGGTCATTACCTTCACACCTTCAGGAAGGCGTCGAGGCAGCAGCGAGAGAATGGACTTGGCAGCAGCAGTATCCGGACGCTCGTAATAGGAATCCTCGTCCACTCCGTCAATGAGAAGAACCAGAGGTCGGGGATTCTTATCCGATCGGCACGCCGTTGACGCTCGACGTAGAAGCTGACGGAACTCGGTGTCCTGAGATGCCGGATCGGACGCCCGCTCGGTGTACTCATCTCCAAGGATCTCCGCTAACTGCGCCCCGGCAACGAAAGAGAAACTTCTCCAGTCGTTCCCGTCACCACCAATACGGCGAGTGAAGAAGGACACGATGTGCACGCCATCGGGCGGATTCAATGCGAAGGAGGACATCAGGGCGGTTTTACCGCTAATCATGCCCGCCTCCATGGCGTACCAAGTATCTTGCGACCCATGGACAAATGATTTTAACTCGACCAACTCTCGCTCTCGGTCCTCCAGGGGGTCCGGGGCAAGATCGCGGACCACCTCCATATGGTCAGCGACAACGGCACGCGTCTGGGAGGCTCCAGCGGGACGTTCGGCGAGCCGTTGAATCCCAGAACGAACTTCCTCGACGCTCTCGAGAATAGAGGCCAACGCCTCCTTCTCAGTGAAGCAATCAGCAACGCGTTGGCACGCTACCTCAAGCACCCAGTCGAAGGCCTGCCTAGCCGACTCGTCCGCCAGATCGCTGCGCAGGTCTGTGCCACCCAGGTCAAGAAGAGTCCGGCGCAACTCTTCCCAGTTGTATCCCGCAGAAAGCCGTTCCTTCTCCGGAAGTCGGTCGATGAGCGAGGCGACCAACTTCGCTGCCACATGCCAGTCAGTATCGGAGATCCCTTGATACTCTTGAGGCAGCTGCGCTGCTGTGTCGTCGGCGATCTTCTCCACGAATGCAGCCCGCTTCCCGCCGATCTGCAGCGTTTCACGGAGCTTCGCCAACAGCCCGGAACCTTCACCAACTGCTGCGGCGAGCGTTCCCTGTCCGGAGGCTATGAGGAGCAGCTTCACAATCGATGTCCCGAGGGGAATGAAAGTGTCGCGATCCTTGGCAGCCATGAGCGCTCCTCAACGTGTGGTGCGTGTTACAGGAAGATTCCGTAACTTTATCGCAGCACACCGGCACTCTGGAACCGACTGGTCAGCCCCGGAGCATTCCTCGCCCGCCCAGCCCCAGCGGCACCCGCCCCTACTCGGCGCCGGGCTCGGGCTCGTCGTCGGAGGTCTTGTCCTTCTTCTTGTCCTTGCCACTCTTGTCCTCGGGAGGCTCGGGCACGGAGACCTCGGGGGCGGGGCGACCACCGGGCGCGGTCACGGGGGCCACCGAGGGGCGGGCCTGCGCCTGGGCGGCGAGCATCTCGGTGACGACCTCGTCGGCGGTCTTCTTCTCCGAGTCCATGGCCTTCTTGACGTCGGCGGCGTAGAGGTCCACGTACTCCTGGCCGGAGAGGGCCATGAGGGAGTACATGATCTCGTCGGTGATGGAGCGCAGCACGAAGCGGTCGTTCTCCAGGCCCTTGTAGCGGGAGAAGTCCAGCGGCTCACCGATGACGATGCCCACGCGGTGACGGGTGGAGGGGATGGACTTGCCGATCGGCTGAGCCAGGTTGGAGCCGATCATGGCCACGGGCACCACGGGGGCGCCGGTGGCCAGGGCGATGCGGGCCACGCCGGTCTTGCCGCGGTAGAGGCGCCCGTCGGGGCTGCGCGTGCCCTCGGGGTAGATGCCGAAGAGGTGCCCCGAGCGCAGGCGGTCGATGCCGGCCTGGAGCGCCGCCTGGGAGGCCTTGCCGCCGGAGCGGTCCACGGGAATCGTGCCCACGGTCTTCATGAAGTTCTTCACCGCCCAGCCCTTGACGCCCTTGCCGGTGAAGTAGTCGGCCTTGCCGATGAAGGCGACCTCGCGGTCCACCAGCAGCGGCAGGAAGAAGGAGTCGATGACCGCCAGATGGTTGGAGGCCAGGATCGCCGCGCCCTCGGCAGGAATGTTCTCCTCGCCGCGGATCCAGGGCTGATAGAGCATCTCCAGGGCCGGGCCGACTGTTGCCTTGATGGGTCCGTATCCCACGCGGGGCCTCCTGTGAACTGCTGGCTGGGCGGCCACCACACGGTCCTGCACCATCGGAGACGGACGGCACCGGAGCCGGCGGTGCCGCTCTGGTATGGGGATGATTCTAGGGTGCTTCCCACCCTGCTCGCACCGACTTCCCGACTGCTGGCGAGGATGCATGTCACTGCCATCCTCTAGCCTGCGACCGTGAGCACCGTCGGGACCCAGGTGTCCTTCGCCGACATGGGCACGCCCCTGGAGCGGGCGACCTTCGTCGTGGTGGACCTGGAGACCACCGGTGGGGCGCCGGGCGCTCGCTCTCTGACCGAGATCGGGGCCGTCAAGGTGTGCGGCGGGAAGATGCTGGCGGAGTTCTCCACCCTGGTCAACCCCGGCGTCGCCATCCCCGCCCAGATCACCATGCTCACCGGCATCACGAACGCCATGGTGGCCGGCGCCCCCGGCGTGCGCACCTGCGTGGAGGCCTTCCTGTCCTGGGCGGATCTGCTGGCCGACGACGTCGTCCTCGTGGCTCACAACGCCCGCTTCGACGTCGGTCACCTGCGTGGCGCCGCAGCGGCCCTGGACCTGGAGTGGCCCGAGCCCCGCGTGCTGGACACCCTGGCGCTGGCCCGCAAGGCCTGGACCCGCAGCGAGGTGCCCAACCACAAGCTGGGGACGCTGGCCGCCTTCGTGGGCTTTCAGACCCGTCCCACGCACCGGGCACTGGACGACGCGCGCGCCACCGTGGACGTTCTGCACGCGGCCCTGGAGGTCATGGCGCCGCTCGGTGTCACGCACCTGGAGGACCTGGCCACCGCCTCCGACCCGGTTCCGGCCGGGCGCCGCGCCAAGAGCCGCTTGGCCGACTCCCTGCCCAGCGGCCCCGGCGTCTACCAGTTCCGCTCGGCGGCCGACCAGGTGCTCTACGTGGGCAGCGCCGTGGACCTCAAGCGCCGGGTGCGCTCCTACTTCACCGCCGCGGAGAAGCGCCGCCAGGTGGCGCAGATGCTGGACACCACCGTGAGCGTGCGGCACATCGCTACCCCCACGCTCATTGAGGCGCGGGTGCGTGAGCTGCGGATGATCGCCGAGCTCGACCCGCCGGTCAACCGCCGCTCCCGGGCCCCGCGCCGCCGGCCCTGGCTTCACCTGGCCCAGGGCTCGGGCCCGGGGGCCGAGCCGCGGTTGGCGCTGACCACCGCGCTGCCCACGGAGGAGGTCGGCCATGCGGTGGGCCCCTTCGCCTCACGCGGCAGGGGCCAGGAGGCCCTGCGGGCCGCCGAGTCGGTGCTGCGTCTGGGCCGCTGGGACGGGCGCGAGCTGCGGCGGGTGCGCCACGACGACGTCCCGGCTGAGCCGGCCGAGGTGCTGGCCTGCCTGTCGGGCGAGGTCGATCTGGTGGCCGCTCCCCTGCTGGAGCGCATCGCGGCCCTGTCCCGGGCCGAGCGTTATGAGGAGGCCGGGACCTGGACGGGCCGTCTGCGCTGCCTGCTGCGCGCGGTGGACCGGGCCGAGCGGGTGCGGCCCCTGCTGGTCTGCCCGCACCTCATGGCGGCCCGCCGGCGCGAGGTCGGGGGCTGGGAGCTGGTGGTGGTGCGCTGGGGCGTGCTGGGCGGTTCCATGACGACCGCGCCGGGTGCCGACCCGCGTCCCGCCGTCGAGCTGCTGCGCGCCAGCGCCCGGGTCGTTGAGCGGCCCGGGCGCGTCGGTGAGGTGGCGAGCATTGAGGAGACGAGCCTGCTGGCCGACTGGGTCCTGGACGAGGGCGCCCGCATCGTGGAGGTCGACGGCGATCCCGCGGTGCTCACGTGGCCGATCGGTGCGGCTGCCCGCCACCGCAAGGTCCTGGCCTCGCAGGAGTGACGACGCCGCACGTGAGCAGGTCACCTCCGCGCGGCCGGCGCCCGGCTCAGCCGGCGGGGGTGACGGTGCCGCGGCGGGCGGTGAGGGCCTTGGCGACGCCCTCCTGGAGGCTCAGCGGGTCCAGGGGGCGGGGCACGACGACCTCCGCTTTGGCCCAGGCGGCCAGCCAGTCGTCCTGGGGGCGGGCGGTCAGCAGGACGACGGCGGGGCGCTCGTCGAGCTCGATGAACAGCTCGTGGGCCAGCCCCATGCCGCCGAGCTTCTTGGCCTCGGCGTCCAGGATCAGTGCGTCGAAGGGCGGCTGGTCCTCCTTCTCGCGGTCCTTGATGGCCATGCGTACGCCCTCGGCGGTGGCCGCCTCGGTCCAGCTCACCAGTGGCAGGCCCTTGGCCGGTCGGCGTCCGACACCGTCGATGACCTCCTGACGCACGGTGGCGTCGTCGGAGAAGACGAGAAGCTCGAGGCGGGCGGAAGCAGCCTGGTCGGTCATAGCGGATCCTTCGTGGACGGGTACGGACGGCAGTGTAATCACACGCAGGCTCACTATCCCTCTTCCAGCGCCGCGTCTAGCATGAGCCATGTCCAGGACTTCAGTCCTAACGAGCCCTGTTGAGACGGGACTGAAGCCACCTCCACCCACCGAAAGGCAGTCCTTGATGGCCGTGTACACCCTTCCCGACCTCCCCTACGACTACGCCGCCCTGGAGCCCCACATCTCCGGCAAGATCATGGAGCTCCACCACGACAAGCACCACGCCGCCTACGTCGCCGGTGCGAACGCCGCCCTGGAGGCCCTGGCCGCCGCCCGTGAGGCCGGCGACCTGGCCGCCATCAACCTGTGGGAGAAGAACCTGGCCTTCAACCTGGGCGGCCACACCAACCACTCCATCTTCTGGAAGAACCTCTCCCCCAACGGCGGGGGCCAGCCCGAGGGCGAGCTCGCCGAGGCCATCAAGGACTCCTTCGGCTCCTTCGAGAAGTTCCAGGCGCAGTTCACCGCCACGGCCCTGGGCATTCAGGGCTCGGGCTGGGCCGTGCTCGCCTACGACTCCCTCTCCGGAAAGCTGGTCACCTTCCAGCTCTTCGATCAGCAGGGCAACGTGCCCGTGGGCACCATCCCGCTGTTCATGGTGGACATGTGGGAGCACGCCTTCTACCTCGACTACCTCAACGTCAAGGCCGACTACGTCAAGGCCGTCTGGAACATCGCCAACTGGCAGGACGTCTCCGAGCGCCTGGCCGACGCCGTCGCCAAGACCCAGGGCCTCATCGTTCGCTGACACTCAGCCCGGACACGCGCCGCACAGGCTTGTGGCCCGCGCCCCTTCACGGGGTGCGGGCCACAGCCTTGTCCGGTAGGTGCCGAGCAGTCTTGCTAGAGGACCTTCTCAACGTCCATGACGTAGGCCGACGCCGGGACCCCCTGCTGCTGCCCCGTTGCCTGGATCGGAGGCATGAGCACCACGATCCGGGAGCCCTCCGGCACGCCGATCAGTCCCGGCAGGGACTGCTGTGCCTGAGCCATGTTGATCGGCTCGGCGGCGTGCTGCTCCCAAGTGTTGGAGGGGTGGGAGCCGTCCCAGTAGTTTCCGGCAATGTTCATCACGGCCGTGGAGCTCTCCTTGATGGCCGGACCGGAGCCGCGGGCCAGTACGATGACCTCGGACTTGGTCGGCTGGGTGGCGTCGGCCCCGATGGAGAGTTTCGCCGGTTGGCCGAGCTCCCCACTGACTGTGATGCCGCGCTGACTGACGGCCTCCTCGCCCTCCATCGTGGCCGAGGCCGAGCCGCCGGAGATCTTGCCGCTGACGCCGTCGACGATCTCGACGACGAACACGAGCGTCCCGGCCGGCTTCTGCTGCCCCTGCTGGGCGCCGCCGGCCTGAGCGTCCTGGGCCGCCTTGTTGCCGTAGGCCAGCTCCGGGGGGATCGACATGACGACCCGGTCACCCACGTGGTGGCCGGCCAGGCCGCACTTCCACCCCTGGATCACGTTCCCCAGCGGGAAGGTCACCGGAGCACCGCTCTTGAAGGAGGTGTCGAAGGGGTCGGTGCCGTCCCACTGCCAGCCCGTGTAGTTGGCCTTGACCACGCCAGCGGCGTCGATCTCGGCCCCGTTGCCCTTCGTCAGCGTCTTGACAGTGAGGTTCTTGGGCGCCTGCGCACCCTCCTTCCAGGTCACAGTGGGTTGCTTGCCTGCGTCACCACCGATGGTCGGCAGCGACTCGGAGTCGGAGTCGATCGTCACAGTGGAGCAGTCCACGGGCGCCGTGGCCGCCGGCACCGGCGTCTCGGAAGCCGCGGCCAAGGAGACCGACGACGTGGCAGAGGTGTTCTTGGACGCCCCCGAGCAGCCGGCCAGCGCGAGGCAGGCGGCCGCAGCCAGGGAGGTCAGGGTCAGGGATGTGCGGCGCACATGAGCTCCTTGCGTGAGGGAGGGCCTGCGCGGGAGGGATCAGTGGAAGGACTCGCCGCAGGCGCAGCTTCCGGCGGCGTTGGGGTTGTCGATGGTGAAGCCCTGCTTCTCGATGGTGTCGGCGAAGTCGATGGTGGCGCCCGACAGGTAGGGCACGCTCATGCGGTCGACAACCACCTCAACGCTGGCCATCTCGTCGCTGCCCGTGGGGAAGGCGCGCACGGCGTCGCCGTCCAGGAGACGCTCGTCGAAGTAGAGCTGGTAGACCAGTCCGGAGCAGCCGCCGGGCTGGACGGCCACGCGCAGGCGCAGGTCGTCGCGCCCCTCCTGGGCCAGGAGGCTGGCGACCTTCGCGGCGGCGGTCTCGGTGAGGATGACCTCGTGCTCGGGGGTCTGGGTGTCAGTGGTCTCGGTCAGGGCGGTCTCTGCCATGGTCATCTCCTGGTCTGGTGTGCCTACGTTCGTCTGCGGCGCCTCGTGCGGAGCCGCTGAAGGTCCTGCGGTGGCTCTCGTGACGAGCGCCTGAAGGATCCACTGGAGCCAACGCTCCAGCTCGATGCCTTGTTCCTGGTGACAACCCTACGCGGTCCCCGCCGCGGAGCCGTGGTGAGGGGACTCACTGTGTCCGACGGCGTCGCGCCCGGGTCGGGAGGGTGCGGTCTGCCCCTCAGGCCAGGGCCACCAGCTCGAGGTACTCCGGCCCCCACAGGTCCTCGTCGCCGTCGGGCAGCAGGAGGACCCGGTCGGGGTTGAGGGCCTCGACGGCGCCCTCGTCGTGAGTGACCAGGACGACGGCGCCGGCGAAGGTGCCCAGCGCCCCGAGGATCTCCTCGCGGCTGGCGGGGTCGAGGTTGTTCGTCGGCTCGTCGAGCAGGAGGACGTTGGCGCTGGAGACAACGAGCATGGCCAGGGCCAGGCGGGTCTTCTCCCCGCCGGACAGGACCCGGGCGGGCTTGTCGGCGTCCGCGCCCGAGAAGAGGAAGGAGCCCAGGACGCTGCGCACCTGGGTGTCATCCATTCCGGGGGCGGCGCGGCGCAGGTTCTCCACGACACTCGCCGCGGTGTCGATGGTCTCGTGCTCCTGGGCGTAGTAGCCGATCTTGAGGCCGTGGCCGGGGATGACCTCACCGGAGTCGGGCTCCTCCACCCCGCCGAGCAGGCGCAGGAGCGTGGTCTTGCCGGCGCCGTTGAGGCCCAGGACCACGACCCGGCTGCCTCGGTCGATGGCCAGGTCCACGCCTGCGAAGACCTCCAGGGAGCCGTAGGCCTTGGACAGCCCGGCGGCGCGCAGCGGGGTCTTGCCGCAGGGGGCGGGGTCGGGGAAGCGCAGGTGGGCGACCTTCTCCACAGCCGCCTCGTCCTCCAGGTCGGCCATGAGGCGCTCGGCCCGCTTGAGCATCTGCTGGGCGGCCACGGCCTTGGTGGCCTTGGCCCGCATCTTCTCCCCCTGGGCGCGCAGGGCGGCGGCCTTCTTCTCCGCGTTGGCGCGCTCCCGACGGCGCCGGTGCTCGTCGTCGGCGCGCTGCTTGAGGTAGGCGTCCCAGCCCAGGTGGTAGACGTCGAGGACCCCGCGACCGGCGTCGAGGTACATGACCTGGTTGACGGTGTCGCGCAGGAGCTCGACGTCGTGGCTGATGACGATGAAGCCCCCGGCGTAGGTGCGCAGGTGGTCGCGCAGCCACAGGATCGAGTCGTGGTCGAGGTGGTTGGTGGGCTCATCGAGCAGGAGCGTGTCGGGCTGCTGGAACAGGACCCGGGAGAGCTCGACCCGACGGCGCTGACCGCCCGAGAGCGTGCCGATGGGCTGGTCCAGGATGCGGTCGGGCAGGCCCAGCGCGGCGCTGATGCGGGCGGCCTCGGAGGCGGCGGCATAGCCGCCGGCCATGGTGAACTCGTGGTCCAGGCGCGTGTAGCGGTCCAGGGCCTTGGCCTGGGCCTCACCCTCGGTGACGGCGATGCGCTCCTCGGCCTTGCGGATGCGGGCCAGGAGGGCGTCGATGCCGCGGGCGGAGAGGATCCGGTCCCGGGCGATCTCGCTGAGGTCCCCGACCTTGGTGTCCTGGGGCAGGTAGCCCACCGAGCTCGTGCAGGTGATCGTGCCCTCGTGCTCGACGGCCTCCAGCCCGTGGCGCTCATCGGCGTCGTTGACGGCGCGGCCGGCGCCCTGGGCCACGGAGGCGGCGGCGAGCAGCTTGGTCATCGTGGTCTTGCCTGCGCCGTTACGACCCACGAGGCCGATGCGCATCCCCTTGTCGACCCGGAAGCCGGCGTGAGCGACGAGCTGGCGGGCACCGATACGCATGGTGAGGTCCTGGACATTGATCACGCGCGCCATGGTACGGGCCCGCCGGTGCTGCCCGCCGCAACGGACCTATCAGTCCCACCACATCCACCAGCCGATGGCGCCGCCGGCCCACTCGGGGCGGGTGCGCACGATGTCGTCGGGCACGCACCCGGTGTCGAGCTCGTAGCGCTCCTTGACCCGCTCCCACAGCGCGGAGCACTGGCAGTCCCGGCTGTGCTCGGCGAGGACCTCGTAGCCCTGCAGGTCGGCGTCGGCGACCCACAGGGCCTCGACGCTCAGACGCTCGTCCTCCCGCTGGGGACCAATGCCGTATCCGCACAAGCGCACCTGCCCGTCCGCCCCAGCGCAGGCGGTCAGCAACGTCTTGAGGCTCGGGGCGAGGTTCTGACGGTCGCTCAGTGCCGCACCCGGCAGCCGGCACAGCAGGTCGGCCGCCGTGGCGGCGTCCATCCCGCGGAAGGGCACGTAGTCGCTCACCGGGGCGCCCAGGGCATCCAGTCGCAGTGGACTCTCCCCCGGCAGGCAGCGCGGAGCATCGAGCCACGGCTCAAGCAGGCGCCACAGGCCGATGCGCACCGTCCACCCCGGCGGGCCATAGAGCCGCGGCGAATCGGGTACGGCGGTCGGGGACGGGGCGGGAGGCGGAGTCGTGGTGGGCGGGCGAACCGGGATGTTCGGTAGGACCGGCAATGCGGGCTGTGCGGCCAGGGAGGCCTGCGCACTCATGTCGAGCTCCTTCGCTTGAGGCGGGGTCGGTGCTCCTCAAGCGTGCAGAACCCGCTCCGCCGATGCACCCACTGCGCTGAGCGCCTGTGCGCACAACCCTCCTCAACTGCGCAAACACCTGGCGGTGGATACCGGGGTCGCGCAGATTCGCGGCCACTGGCCGCCTTGAGAAGGGCAGCGGCACCATCCAGACGGGCTGTTCCCTTTTAGTTCTGAGCCATAAGACAGTACCCTCGTCCTCAACCACCTTCTTCGCGCCCACGTGGCGCAGGAGGTGTCAGATCCCACCACCGAGAGCGAGCTCGTCGGGGACTCGGAGCGCACTGGAGTGCGTCCACCGTTCGCGTCACCCTCGCTCAGTAGGAAAGGGCCCGAATGGCAACCACGACCTCAACCCCTGAGGCAATCCTCGACGCCGTGGGCGGCGCCGACAACATCATCCATTTCACCCACTGCGCCACCCGACTGCGCTTCGAGCTCAAGGACGCCTCCGGCATCGACAAGGCGGCCGTCGAGGCCATCCCGGGCGTCATGGGCGCCGTCCCCCAGTCCGGGGACCGCTACCAGATCGTCATCGGTGGTGCCGTGCAGAGCGTGTACGACGAGATCAACAACCTGCCGGCCATGAAGAGCCAGGGCGGCTCCTCCGGCTCCGGCCAGTCCGACGCCGACGTCAAGGCCGCCGCCCGGGCCAAGGCCCGCGGCAAGAACGCCTACGTCGACGCCTTCTTCGAGTACCTGTCCGACTCCTTCCGCCCCCTGCTGCCGGCGCTGCTGGGCGCCTCCCTCATCATCGCGGGCGAGGCCATCTGTGAGGCCTTCGGCCTCATCAACACCCATGCGCCCAACGACCAAAAGCCGCCCACGCTGCTGTTCGTCGACGCCATGTTCCGTGCCGTCTTCTACTTCCTGCCCATCATGGTGGCCTACAACGCCTCCAAGAAGCTCAAGATCGACCCGTGGGTCGGCACCGCGGTGATGGCTGCGCTGCTGACGCCGGAGTACATTTTCCTGAGCGACAAGGCGCTCCAGAAGAAGGGCGTGATTGACTGCGTCCACAACGCCACCCTCGACTCCGATCTGTGCACGGCTCATATCGCCGGGCTGCCCATGCAGCTCAACAACTACGGCGGTCAGGTCTTCGTCCCCCTTATGATGGTGGCCATCCTGGCCCTGGTCTACAAGGGACTGGTCAAGGTCGTTCCGTCCAACGTGCAGATGGTCTTCGTGCCCTTCCTGTCCTTCATCATCATGATGCCGGTGACGGCCTTCCTCATCGGCCCCCTGGGCGTGTGGATCGGTACCGGCCTGGGCACCGCCCTGTTCTGGCTGAACTCTCACGCCCCGATCATCTTCGCGATCCTCATCCCCATGGTCTACCCCTTCCTGGTGCCGTTGGGCCTGCACTGGCCGCTCAACGCCCTCATGCTGGCAAACATCGCCTCGGCGGCCACGCGCCACACCGACTTCATCCAGGGCCCCATGGGCGCCTGGAACTTCGCCTGCTTCGGTGCCACCGCCGCCGTCCTCGTGTGGTCCATCCGCGACAAGGACAACGAGATGCGCCAGACCGCCACCGGTGCTCTCTTCGCCGGCCTGCTCGGTGGTATCTCCGAGCCGAGCCTCTACGGTATCCACCTGCGCTTCAAGCGCATCTACCCGTTCATGCTCGTCGGCTGTGCCGTCGGCGGCCTCGTCGAGGGCATCGGCAGCATGCTGGGAGGCATCAACGGTGTCACGACCACGACCTTCGCCTTCACCTCGCTGCTGACCATCCCGGTCTTCAACCCCATGTGGCTCTACGGCATCGCCGTCGCCGCGGCCTTCGCCACCTCCTTCTTCCTCATCGTCACCTTCGGCTACCGCACCAAGGAGGAGCGGGCCGAGGCACTCGCCGCAGCGGGCACCGCCAAGACCGGCAGCGCCACTGCCTCCGCTCCGACCGAGGCCTCTGAGGCACCCAAGGCCGCCGCTGCGGCGGCTGGGCCCGTGGAGGAGGGTGACCGGACTGCGAAGGCCCCCACCCCCAAGCCGGCTCTCGTTCCCGGCGCGGTCACTGAGATCGCCTCACCGCTCAAGGCCACGACCATGGACCTGGACAAGGTCCCCGACCCGGTGTTCTCCTCGGGCGCCGTCGGTCAGGGCGTGGGCCTGGAGCCCCAGGGCGACATCGTCGTCACGGCTCCGGCCGACGGCACCGTCGTCGTGGCCCCGTCCTCGGGGCACGCCTTCGGCATCACCCTGGACAGCGGCGTGGAGATCCTCATCCACGTGGGTCTGGACACCGTCAACCTGGAGGGCAAGGGCTTCGACGTCAAGGTCTCCCAGGGTGACCGCGTCAGCGCGGGCCAGGAGCTCGTCCGCGTGGACCGCTCCGTCATCGAGCAGGCCGGCTACCCGCTGACCACGCCGGTGCTCGTCACCAACACCGCCTCCTTCGCCTCGGTCGAGGTCGTCGGCGGCGACTCGGTGGAGCCCGGCGAGGCCCTCATCAAGGTCACCGCACCTGAAGCCTGAGCCTGACCTGACGCCGCCGACCTGATCGGCCGCAGACACAACCGTGGGGGCCGGATCCGTCAACGGACGGATCCGGCCCCCACCGTGTTGCTCACCTGCTGCTCGTCCGGCGTTCACCGGCTGCCCCGGACGTTACGGGTCCAGGTCAGGGCAGACGCAGTGCCCAGAAGGCCACGGCGGCCGCTGCCGCCACGTTGAGGGAGTCCACTCCCCCGGCCATGGGTATGCGCACCACCTCGTCGGCTGCGGTGATGGTCCGGTGGGACAGCCCGTCGCCCTCCGTGCCCAGGACGACGGCGACCCGCGAGGCCGGAGCCGTACAGGCCGGTGAGGCCGCGAACTCGTCCAGGGTCACGGAGGTGTCCGACAGTGCCAGGGCGGCCACGGTGAAGCCCTGCTCGTGGAGCTCGTCCATGGCGGGCCAGTGCTCGATCCGGGTCCAGGGGACCTGGAAGACGGTGCCCATGGAGACGCGCACGCTGCGCCGGTAGAGGGGGTCCGCGCAGCGCGGAGTAACCAGGACGGCGTCGATCCCCAGGGCGGCCGCACTGCGGAAGGCCGCCCCCACGTTCGTGTGGTCCACCAAGTCCTCCAGGATCGCGACCCTCCTTGCCCCCGCTCCCCCGCGGGCGGCCGCGAGGAGCTCGGGAACACCGGCGAGCTCGGGCCGGTTCATGGCGGCCAGCGCACCGCGGTGCAGGTGGAAGCCCGTGATGGACTCCAGGACCTCCTCGGGGGCGACGAATACGGGGACCTCGCCGCCGTCGTCGCTGCCCCCGCAGCCGGCCGCGGAGGCGATGACCGGCCGCATCTCATCGAGGTGGCGCGGGGCCATGAGGAAGGAGCGCGGGGCGTGCCCGGCGGCCACGGCGCGCGTGATGACCTTGGAGGACTCGGCCATGTACAGGCCCCGCTGGGTCTCCAGCCGACGGCGCAGCGCCACGTCCGTCAGCCTGGTGTAGTCCGCCAGGCGCTCATCGGCGCCGTCGGACAGCTCAATGATCATCGCTTCGTCACCTTCTGGGGCTTAACCCGTTCAGTACAGCAGTACGGCGGGAAGAATAGGCCGATCACTGTGGATCGCCCACTCCTCCCGCCGCAGCGAGTGCCCTGGGGCCCCTGTGGTTCCCAACGGGCGTCAAGGAAGCCGGCTCAGGCTCCGTAGGGACCCTGAGGCGCGCCGGGAGGCGTGCCGTAGCCGGGCTGGGCCTGGATGCCGTAACCACCGCGCGGGGGCACGGAACCGGGCTGGGCCTCCTCGGAGTCGGCCACGTGGCTTCCGTGCGCGGTGTGAGCCCCCTCAACGCCGTCGGAGGTCGGGACGCTCACCGTGGCCCCGCCGTCGGCCTTATCCGCGGGAGCCTTCGGGGAGACGCCTGCCTTGGATGCGGGCTCCTCACTGGCCTCCTGGGAGGCCGACTCGACCTCGCCACGGGCCTGGGCGAGGGCCTCCTCGGGGGCCTGGAGACTGGTGCTGGCCAGGTCCGAGGCGATGCCCAGGTCGAGCTCGCTGCCCGAAAGGTCGACACCGGGATGAGCGGCGTCGTCGTCGGAGTCGTTCACACCGCCGCCGGGGCCGCCGTCCTTGCCACCGCCCAAAGCGCCGGCGATGCCGTCGAGCGCCGCCGTGAACTCGGTGGGCACGATCCACATCTTGGAGGAGGAGCCGTTGGCGATCTTGGGCAGGGTCTGGAGGTACTGGTAGGCCAGCAGCTTGGAGTCGGCGTTACCGCGGTGGATGGCGTCGAAGACCTGGAGGATGGCGCGCGACTCACCCTGAGCCTTGAGAATCGCGGACTGCGCCTGACCCTCGGCGCGCAAGATCGCGGACTGCTTGTCACCCTCGGCCGTGAGGATCTGGGACTGCTTGACACCCTCGGCCGTCAGGATCGCGGCACGGCGGTCACGCTCGGCGCGCATCTGCTGCTCCATGGAGCCCTGAATGGAGGCCGGCGGGTCAATGGACTTCAGCTCCACACTGTTGACGCGGATGCCCCAACGGCCGGTGGACTGGTCCAGGACGCCACGCAGCTGGCCGTTGATCTGGTCACGGCTGGTCAGCGTCTGCTCCAGGTCCATGGAGCCGACGACGTTGCGCAGCGTGGTGACCGTCAGCTGCTCAATGGCCTGCAGGTAGTTGGAGATCTCGTAGGTGGCGCGCATGGGGTCGGTGATCTGGTAGTAGACCACCGAGTCGATGCTCACGACGAGGTTGTCGGAGGTGATGACCGGCTGAGGCGGGAAGGAGACGACCTGCTCACGCAGGTCCATGATGTTGCGCACCCGGTCGATGAAGGGCACCAGGAAGTGCATTCCAGCGCCGTAAGCCGCCTGGAAGCGCCCCAGGCGCTCAACGATGATCGCAGTGCTCTGCTTGACGATCCGCACCGCCCGGAAGATGACGATGATGACCAGCACGGCCACGAGAAGCAAGATGATGGAGACGAAGGGCACGAGGTTCCTCCTGCAGGGTTGAACGGATGGTCAGAATGGTTGGGGCCGACGCCGGGAACGTCAGGATGCGGGCGCAGCGGCGGAGGTCGTCACCGGGGCGACCACGGCCACGGCCCCGTCGATCTGAGTCACGGTCACACTCACCCCGGCCTCCAGGCGAGGCTCACCCCCTTGGGCGGAGGGAGCCAGACGGGCACTCCACTCCTCACCGCCCAGGCGCACCCGCCCGCCTTCACGGTCAACAGGAGTAATGGTGACGGCAGACCGACCGATGAGGGCGTCGACGTTGGTCTTCATCTGCGGGGTGGCGGCCGCCAAGCGGCGCTTGGCCCAGGGACGCACGGCGAACAGAAGCAGGGTGGAGACGCAGGCGAAGACCACGACCTGCGCCCACACGGGCCCGCCGAGGAAGGAGGTCAGGCCTCCTCCCAGCGCGCCGCCGGCAATCATGAGGAAGGTGAGGTCAGCTGTCATCGTCTCGATGACGATGAGGAGCAACGCCCCTCCGACCCAGAGCAGCCATTCCATGAGAACCTCCTGATGAACGCGGTTGGTGAGGGTGTGATCGTATACCGGGCAGGGCCGATCAGGGATCGATACAGTCCAAGGCGGCCTTCTCGCCCGGAACCGGTGGTCAGCCCCTGGCCTCGGCGACGCGCCTGCCGTGGCCGGCCGGGCGCCCCCTGGCGGAGTAGCGGCCGCGGTCATGGGTGACCTCCAGCTCCATGCCGAAGGTCGTGCTGATCATGTCCGCGGTGAGGACTTTATTGAGCGGGCCGGCGCCCACGACCTTGCCCTCGCGCAGCGTGAGCGCGTGGGTGAAGCCCTCCGGGATCTCCTCCAGGTGGTGAGTCACCAGGACCATGGAGGGCGAGTCGGGCGAGGAGATGATCTCGGTGAGCGCCGCCAGAAGCTGTTCACGGCCGGCCAGGTCCAGGCCCGAGGCCGGCTCGTCCAGGAAGAGCATCTCCGGGTCCGGCATGAGAGCGCGAGCCAGCTCGACGCGCTTGCGCTCCCCCGACGACAGTGTTCCCCACGGCCGGTCGACCAGGTGAGCGGCCCCCAGGGCGCCCAGCAGGGCGTGAGCGCGCTCGACGTCGACGTTGTCGTACTCCTCGCGCCAGCGTCCGATGCGCCCGTAGGAGGCCGACAGGACCACGCCGAGCACCTTCTCGCCGTTCTGGACATCGGCGGCCAGGGCCGACGACAACAGGCCGATACGGGGGTGGAGCTCGGAGACGTCCACGCGCCCGAGCCGCTCGGAGAGGATGTCCACCGTGCCGGAGGAGGGGAAGAGCCTGGCCGAGGCGATCCTGGCGATCGTGGTCTTGCCCGCGCCGTTGGACCCCAGCAGCACCCAGTGCTGACCCTCTTCCACGTTCCAGCTGACGTGGCTGAGAATCTGGTGACTGCCGCGGTGCAGCGAGACGTCGTCGAGGTGCAGGACACTGGTCATGGGGTGATCCTATCGTGGCGCCGAGTTCACACCGGGCAGATGCGCGGCAAGAGCCGCGACCCGTCTGCGGCCCGTTCTCCTCCGGGGCCTACCTCGCTGCCATTCACTATGGTTGGCCCTCATGGATCCCCTCAATCCGCCTGTCAGCATCATGCTGGCCCTGTGGGCGCCATCGCCCTCCTCCCACGGCCTGTCACTCGTGGAAGGCCCCGACGGCGCCCATGACGTCATCGACAGCGTCGTCCCCGGGGGCTCGGACACGCCGACCGCCGCCGACGATCCAGGACGCGTCAGCCTGACGCAGTGGCTCACCGCCGCCCGCCCGCTGAGCCGGGTGAGCGCGGTCCTGCCCTCACCGGTCGGCGGCACCGGCACCTGGGGGCTCCTGCCCGACATCGAGGAGGGCGTCGTGCTGGAGGGGTCAGCCGGCCGGGTGCTGCTGGTTCCTGAGGACTCCGGAACCTCGGTGACCTGGCGCGCCGAGCCCATGGGCGGCACGCTGCCCCCGCTGGATGCGGCGCACGCCCGCCGGCAGGTGCACGCCGCCACCGAGGAGGCCATCGAGGCGCTCATCGAGCTCGACCTGGCCCGTGAGCGCCCGGAGCTGGCCGACGCCCTCAATGACCTGCTCACCGCGGTGGTGGATCCGCGGCTCATGCCGCCGTGGCTGAAGCGCCGTGATCGGGAGCTGTTGGAGCGCTCCTTGCGGCTGGCGGGGATGTGCGAGCTGGCCCTGGACGACGACGGCGCGGCCACGACCGCCCTGCAGGCGCGGCGGCGAGCCAACGTCCTGCGTCCGCTGCTGGCGGTGGCGCGTCACGGCGCCGCTGCGGCCACCGAGTGGTGGGCCCGGTAGAGGGGCGCGCCACTCGGTGGCGTATCGGTGGGGTCACCGAGCGGGAGCCGTCCGGCTCAGCCCTGGGCCAGGACCCAGTTGTAGACGTCCATGGTGCGCTGGGCGATGGCCTCCCAGGCGAAGTGCTCCTCGACGCGGCGTCGAGCGGCCTGCCCCATGGTCCTGGCGGCCTCGGTGTCGGTGACCAGGGTGATGAGGCGCTCGGCCAGGTCGGCCTCGAAGCGGGCCGGGTCGATGGGGGTGCCGGTGCCGTCCTGGACCTGCTCAATGGGCACCAGGAGGCCGGTCTCGCCGTCGACGATGACGTCGGGGATGCCGCCGGTGGCTGATCCGACAACCGGCAGTCCCACGGCCATGGCCTCGAGGTTGACGATGCCCAGGGGCTCGTAGACCGAGGGGCACACGAAGACGTCGGAGGCGGCCAGCACGGCGATGAGCTCGGGGCGCGGCAGCATCTCCTCGATCCAGACCACTCCGGTGCGCTTCTCGCGCAGGCGGGCCACGAGGCCCTCGACCTCGGCCTTGATCTCGGGGGTGTCGGGGGCGCCAGCGCACAGGATGACCTGGACGTCGGAGGGCAGCTGCTCGCAGGCGCGCAGCAGGTGGGGAAGGCCCTTCTGACGGGTGATGCGTCCGACGAAGACGACGGTGGGGCGGTCGGGGTCAATGCCGAGGCGCTTGAGGGTGGCGGAGGCCGCGGCGTCGGCCTCCTGGCCCTGCGGGCGCTTCCAGGCCTCGAGGTCGATGCCGTTGTGGACGACCTTGACTCGCTCGGGGCCAACGGCCGGGTAGCAGCGCAGGATGTCCTCACGCATGCCGTTGGAGACCGCGATGATCCCGGAGGCGGCCTCGTAGGCGGTCTTCTCCGCCCAGGAGGACAGGGCGTAGCCGCCGCCGAGCTGCTCGGCCTTCCAGGGGCGCAGGGGCTCCAGGGAGTGGGCGCTAACGACGTGGGGGACGCCGTGGAGCAGGCCGGCCAGGTGTCCGGCGAGGTTGGCGTACCAGGTGTGGGAGTGGACGAGGTCGGTTCCCTCGGTGCCCTGGGCCATCTCCAGGTCAACTCCGAAGGTGCGCAGGGCGGCGTTGGCGCCGTCGAGCTCGGCGATCTCGGGGTAGCCGGTGACGCCGTCGTCGGCGCCCTCGGTGCCGGGCTCGCGGGGGCCGCCGAAGGCGTGGACGCGGACGTCGGCCAGGGGGCGCAGGACCTTGGCGAGCTCGTTGACGTGGACTCCGGCGCCTCCGTAGATAAAGGGTGGGTACTCCTTGGTCAGCAGGTCGACCCTCATGGGTGTGCCTCTCCTCTGTCTGATGGATGGACTGACCGCGCCTTCCTCGGCGCAGGACGGGCGCCTGCGGTGCGGCGGGCGCCACACCCGACGTTATACGCACACGGGCCCCGGTGGGACCGTTCAGCGCCGGTGGCTTCCACCGATTCGCATGTACGGTACCGTCGGTTCCCTGAGCGGGGGCATGTGTAGATCAAAGGTCCGGGTTGACTCGGGAGCCGACACGGGAGCGACCCGAATTGTGATCTGTTTGGCCCCATAAGCCTCTCAAGCAACGTAAGGTGGGCCACATGGCTCAACCTCGTGTTCTCGCAATCGTCCTCGCCGGTGGCGAGGGCAAGCGCCTCATGCCCCTGACCGTCGACCGCGCCAAGCCGGCCGTGCCCTTCGGCGGTATCTACCGCCTCATCGACTTCTCCCTGTCCAACATGATCAACTCCGGCTTCCTCAAGGTCGTGGTGCTCACCCAGTACAAGTCCCACTCGCTGGACCGTCACATCTCCAAGACGTGGCGCATGTCCGACATGCTGGGCAACTACATCGCGCCGGTGCCGGCCCAGCAGCGCGTGGGCAAGCACTGGTTCCTGGGGAGCGCCGACGCGATCTACCAGTCCCTCAACCTGCTCGACGACGAGCGGCCGGACTATGTGGTCATCACCGGTGCGGACAACATCTACCGCATGGACTTCTCCCAGATGCTGGAGCACCACATCGCCTCCGGTCTGCCCTGCACCGTCGCGGGCATCCGTCAGCCGCGGTCCCTGGCGGACCAGTTCGGCGTCATCGAGACCGACCCGTCCGACCGCGGCAGGATCAAGGCCTTCGTCGAGAAGCCCAAGGAGACCCCCGGTCTGCCGGACTCCCCCGATGAGGTCCTGGCCTCGATGGGCAACTACATCATGAACGCCGACGCGCTCCTGGAGGCCGTGACGGTCGACGCCGCCGATGAGACCTCCAAGCACGACATGGGTGGCAGCATCGTGCCCTGGTTCGTCAACCAGGGGGCGGCCGGCGTCTACGACTTCAAGGACAACGACGTCCCGGGCTCCTCCGAGCGCGACCGCGACTACTGGCGCGACGTGGGTACCGTGGACGCCTTCTTCGAGGCGCACCAGGACCTCATCTCGGTGACCCCCGTGTTCAACCTGTACAACGACCGCTGGCCGCTGTTCGCCGGTTACCAGGCCGCGATGCCGCCGGCCAAGTTCGTCTACGGCCACCACGAGCGCCTGGGGCACGCGGTCGACTCGATCGTCTCACCGGGCGTCATCGTCTCCGGTGGTGAGGTGATCTCCTCGGTCCTGTCCCCCGGTGTGCGCGTCAACTCCTGGTCCTCGGTGCGCGAGTCCGTCCTCATGGACGGGGCCGAGGTGGGCCGCAACACCGTGGTCAACCGCGCGATCCTGGACAAGTACGTGAAGGTCGAGGAGGGCGCCATGGTGGGGATCGATCCCGAGCACGACCGCGAGCGGGGCTTCACCGTGACCGAGTCCGGCATCACGGTGGTGGCCAAGGGTCAGCTCGTCACCCGCTGACCGTAGGCTCACCGCCTTTGCAGTGCGCGCCGTCGCCCGAGCTTCCGGGCGACGGTGCAGCTGTATTCGCATGCCGGCTCGCCCACTAGCATGGCGCCATGAGCGACACCTCCCGACACCGTGCCGGCCACTCCGCGGACCTCAGCGGGGCGCTGAGCGAGGGCCTTTTAGTGACTGAGGGCCCCGGCCTGCTGGTCATGGACGTGGACTCCACCCTCATCGAGCAGGAGGTCATCGAGCTCATCGCTGAGCGCGCCGGGACCCGTGAGCGGGTCGCCGAGGTCACGGCCCGGGCGATGCGCGGGGAGCTGGACTTCGCGGCCTCCCTGCGCGAGCGGGTGGCGACGCTGGCCGGAGTCCCCCAGGGGGTCTTCGCACAGGTCCTCGCCGAGGTGCGTCCCACCATGGGGGCGGCCGAGCTCATTGAGGCGCTGCACGCACGCGGCTGCCGGGTGGGGGTCGTCTCGGGCGGTTTCGAGGAGGTCGTGGTGCCTCTGGCCAAGCGGCTGGGCATTGATCACGTGGCGGCCAACCGCCTGGAGGTGGTCGAGGGCCGTCTCACCGGTCGGGTGCTGGGGCGGATCGTGGACCGTCAGGAGAAGGTCCGCTGCCTGCTCGCCTGGGCCCGGCAGGACGGTGTGCCCATGGAGCGCACCATTGCAGTGGGTGACGGGGCCAACGACCTGGGCATGCTGGAGGCCGCGGGGCTGGGGGTGGCGTTCTGCGCCAAGCCGGTGGTCGTCGAGCAGGCCGACGCGGCCATCCACGTGCGTGACCTGCGTGCCGTCCTGCAGCTGATCGGGGGCTGACCGGCTGCGGTTTCGGGGAGGTCCGGCCTCAGTCGCGCTTGCGGGCGGTGAAGATCTCCCGGATGCGGGCGCCCTTGGGCTCCAGGTCCGCCCAGGTGCCGGGGACATCGATGATGACGGCGGTGGCCGTGGGCACCCCGAAGGAGATCTGGGAGGCCAGGTCGTCGTCGGTGTCGTGGAGGATGTGGGCGAGCACGGAGATCGTGGGCTCGTGGCCGACGACGACGACCGTCCTGGCGTCAGCACCGTCCTCGGCCAGGACCTTGAGGATGCCGTTGGGGCCCAGGTTGTAGATCTCCTCGCGCACGAGGGTGTCGGTGGGCTCGAGGCGGTCGCGGATGGGGCGGGCGGTCTCGCGGGCCCGGGCCGCCGGGGAGACCAGCAGCAGGTCGGTGGTCTCCAGGCGCTTGCGCAGCTCCTTGGCCAGCAGGCCGGCCAGGGCGGTGCCCTTGGGAGTCAGAGGACGTTCCAGGTCGGTGACGGCGTCGTGAGAGGCCTTGGAGTGTCGGACGAGCACGAGCCGGCGCATGGGATCCGTTGTCACGTCTCTACCCTACGGCACCGCGGCGCTGCTCGGATACGGTCCCGACGACGTCTCGCGCCCCGCCGCGCGCCTAGCGCCCCATGCCCAGGCCGCCGTCGACGCCGAGGATCGCGCCGGTGACGTAGGCGGCCGCGGGTGAGGCCAGGAAGAGGACGGGGCCGGCGATGTCGGTGACGTCGGCGAAGCGTCCCAGGGGGATCTGCTCGAGGTAGGCGGTGCGGATGTGGTCGGGCAGGGAGGCGGTCATCGCCGTGGTGACGAAGCCGGGGGCGACGGCGTTGACGGTGATGCCGCGCGGTGCGAGCTCGCGGGCCAGGGAGCGGGTCAGCCCCTCCACACCGCCCTTGGCGGCGCCGTAGGCCGACAGGCCCACGCCTCCGCGTGCGGCGATGGCCGAGGAGACCAGGATGATGCGCCCCTTGCGGGCCCGCATCATGGCTGGTGTCACGGCGCGCACGGTGTTGAAGGTGCCGGTCAGGTCCGCGGAGATGACCTCGTCCCACATCTGGGAGGAGGTGCGCGCCGCCAGTGACTCCCGGTTGATGCCGGCCGAGGCCACGAGGACCTCGATGGGGCCGTGCGCCTCGGTGGCGGCGGCCAGGGCATCGGCCAGGGCGTCGGGGTCGGTGACGTCGGCGGCCAGGGCCAGGGCGCCGTCAGGGGCCTCGCCGGAGCGGGAGATGCCCGCCACTCGGTCGCCCTGTGCCAGGAACGCCTTTGCAACCGCCTCCCCGATTCCCCGGGAGGCTCCGGTCACGACGACGGAACGTGATATCGACGGCTCGGTCTCTTCGTTCATCAGCACAAGCACACAAGGTAACGCGCATCAGCACTCGCCATCAGCGATTCGACATACGCCGATACCGATCCGTCCCTGTTACTTCCTTCACAAGTGGTCTATACCTGTGTCTGTTCCGGGCCGCAGGGCGGGGCCGGTCACGGCCCTGGCACCCGCCGTGTGTCAGCATGTCGGGGTGACGATGAGTCAGACCTCCCTCTGCCTCCCCGACGCCTGCGCCTCGGACCGCGCGCCCGCGCCGCTGCGCATCGGACCGTTGGTGGTGCCCACACCCGTCGAGCTCGCCCCCATGGCCGGAGTCACCAACGCCTCCTTCCGCCGCCTGTGCCGGGAGATGGCCGAGGCGGCACTGCCGGAGTCGCTGAGGCCCTCCTCCCCCGGCCCGATGTCCGCGCCCGACGGCGGCATGCTGGCCCCGGCGGGCCTGTACGTCACGGAGATGGTCACCACCCGCGCCCTGGTGGAGCGCAATAAGCGCACCCTGGCGATGGTGCGCACCGACCCGGCCGAGAGGGTGCGTTCCATCCAGCTCTACGGGGTCGACCCGGCCACGGTGGGGGCCGCGGTGCGGATCCTGGTGGAGGAGGATCTGGCCGACCACATCGACTTGAACTTCGGCTGCCCGGTGCCCAAGGTGACCCGCAAGGGCGGCGGGGCGGCGCTGCCGTGGAAGCGTGACCTGCTGGCGGCGATCCTCACCGAGGCGGTGCGCGCCAGTGAGGCCGCCGTCCACGCCGTCGGGCGGGCGCGGCAGGTGCCGGTGACCATGAAGATGCGCCTGGGCATCGACGAGGAGCACGAGACCTTCCTCGACGCCGCCCGCGCCGCCGAGAACGCTGGGATTGCCGCCGTGGCCCTGCACGCCCGCAGCGCGCGCCAGCACTACTCGGGTCAGGCCCGTTGGGAGGAGATCGCCCGGCTCAAGGAGGCCACTGACCTGCCGGTGCTCGGCAACGGGGACGTCTGGCTGGGCGATGACGCGGTGCGCATGCTGGAGGCCACCGGTTGCGACGGCGTCGTCGTGGGCCGTGGCTGCCAGGGGCGGCCCTGGCTGTTCGCCGACATCGTGTCGGCCATGCACGGCTCGCCGGCGCGCACCCGACCGGACCTGGACGCCGTCATCGAGGTGATCCGCCGCCACGGGCGCATGCTGGCCGAGGAGATGGGTGAGGACCGGGGGGTGCGTGACCTGCGCAAGCACGTGGGCTGGTACCTCAAGGGCTACCCGGTCGGCGGCGCGGCGCGCGCTGACCTCATGGGGATCCGGACCCTGGATGAGCTCGACGCCGGCCTGGAGCGGATGCGCTCGCGCCTGCCCGAGGTCGTGGACTACCCCGGTGACATCGTCGAGGGTCCCCGGGGGCGGGCCGGCAGCCCCAAGACTCCGCGTCTGCCCGACGGCTGGCTGGACTCCCCCGTCCTGGATGCGGCCCACCGCGAGATGCTCAGCCAGGCCGAGTCCGACGTCTCCGGCGGCTGAGACAGCGGCACCGCGGGTCCTTGAGGCCGGTCACCGGTTACTCGTCTACTCGTCGAGGACCGGGGTGACGCGGCACAGGGCCGCCGCGATCGCCGTGGTCGCCGGGATCGCCAGGACCAGGCCGATGGAGGAGATGAGGGTGCGCACGATCTCCTCGGCGATCTCGCCTGAGAGCATGGTGTCCAGCACGGCCCGGTCCATGAGGGCGGCGGCCAGGATGAGCGGCAGCGCCGTGCCGGCGTAGGCGAAGGCCAGGGTGTAGACGGTTGAGGCGATGTGGTCCCGACCGATCCTCATCCCGCCGGTGAACAGGCGCGTGCGCGACAGCAGCGGGTTGGCGGCGTGCAGCTCCCACACCGAGGAGGCCTGGGTGATGGTGACGTCGTTGAGGACGCCGAGCCCGGCGATGACCATGCCGCAGGTCAGCAGCGTCTGCAGATCGATGTGCGTGCGCGAGGCCAGCAGGCGGGCGGTCTCGTCAACATCACCGGTCAGGTGGGCGGCGTCGGTCCCCCACAGGGCGAGCAGCACGGTCAGCACGATGCCGGCCATCGTTCCCAGCAGGGCGGTCGTGGTGCGGATGGACACGCCGTGGGCCACGTAGACGGCCGCCAGCATCATCGCCATCGATCCGACCAGAGTCACCGCCAGCGGGTGGGAGCCGGACAGGAGCGCCGGGATCATGAAGAAGGCGAGCACGCCGGTGGCCACCAGCAGGCCCAGGACACTCAGGACGCCCTTGCGCCCGGCCACGGCGACGACGAGCACGAGGTAGACGACCGCCAGGGCGCCGACCGGGAGCTGGCGCTGGTAGTCGATGAAGGAGTAGGGGGAGCCGGACAGGATGGCCTGGGGCGAGTAGAGGACGACGAGCCGGTCGCCGGCGTGGGCGAGCCTGCGGGGCTCGCCCACCAGCTGGACCGGCATCACCAGGCCCTTGCCCTCCCCCTCGGTGATGCGGGCGCACACGTGACCCTTGGCGAACTCCTCGGGCTTGACGCCGTTGACCTCCGTCAGGGCGCTCACCGAGCTCTGACAGCCCGACAGGTCCGTGGAGGTGATGGTGGCCTTGCCCACCGAGCCGCCCTCGGCGGTGAAGGAGCGCGAGCCGATGAGTGAGCTCTTGCCCGGCCAGAGCACGAACAGTCCGACGACGGTGGCCAGCACCAGGGCACCGACGATGGCACCGAGCACGATCCGCACCCGGCGGGCCTCCCCCGCATCCAGGTCCAGGGGCCCGGAGTGGGAGTGACTGTGGCCGCTGCGGCTATGACGGCCGTGGCTCCTGCTGTCCCGACCCTCCTCGACCGGCGGCTCGGGAAGGCTCTCGGAGGGGACAGACTCGTTGCTCGGGGAGGTCGAGTTGGTGCTCACCGTCCCATCATGCCCGCCCCGCGTCCCTGACGTGAGCCAGGAACACGGGGCGGGACCCGGATGGTGGCCGGGTCAGCGAGACTGCCGGACTGTCCGGCGCGGCTCAGCAGCCGATGAGGCGCTCAGCCAGGTAACGCTCGACACCCTCGAGCGGGATGCGCTCCTGGGCCATCGTGTCGCGCTCACGCACGGTGACCGCCCCGTCCTCAGGCGAGTCGAAGTCGTAGGTCAGGCAGAAGGGCGTGCCGACCTCGTCCTGGCGGCGGTAGCGACGGCCGACCGCACCGGCGTCGTCGTACTCCACGTTCCAGGAGCGGCGCAGGCGTGCGGCCAGCTCCTTGGCCGGGCCGGTCAGCTCCTCCTTACGGCTCAGCGGCAGGACGGCGGCCTTGACCGGGGCGATGCGCGCATCGAGCTTGAGCACGATGCGCTTGTCCACCCCTCCCTTGGTGTTGGGGGCCTCATCCTCGGTGTAGGCCTCTACGAGGAAGGCCATGAGCGAGCGGGTCAGGCCGGCGGAGGGCTCGATGACGTAGGGGATCCAGCGCTCGGAGCGGGTCTGGTCGAAGTAGGACAGGTCCTTGCCGGAGTGCTCGGCGTGGGTGGACAGGTCGAAGTCGGTGCGGTTGGCGATGCCCTCGAGCTCGCCCCACTCCGAGCCGGCGAAGCCGAAGCGGTACTCCAGGTCCACGGTGCGCTTGGAGTAGTGGGAGAGCTTCTCGGCGGGGTGCTCGTAGAGGCGCAGGTTGTCCTCACTGATGCCCAGGTCGGTGTACCAGGCCTTGCGGTAGTCGATCCAGTACTGGTGCCACTCCTCGTCGGTGCCCGGCTCGCAGAAGAACTCTAACTCCATCTGCTCGAACTCGCGGGTGCGGAAGATGAAGTTGCCCGGCGTGATCTCGTTGCGGAAGGACTTGCCCACCTGGCCGATGCCGAAGGGCGGCTTCTTGCGGGCCGCGCTCATGACGTTGGCGAAGTTGATGAAGATGCCCTGGGCGGTCTCGGGGCGCAGGTAGTGCAGGCCGGACTCGTCGTCGACCGGCCCCAGGTAGGTCTTGAGCAGGCCGGAGAACTCGCGCGGCTCGGTCCAGGAGCCCGGCTGGCCGGTGACGGGATCGGGAACCATGTCGAGGGTGACGGTCTCGGGGTCGAGGCCCTTGCGGGCGGCGTATTCCTCGACGAGCTGGTCGGCGCGGTAGCGCTTGTGGGTGTGCAGGGACTCCACGAGCGGGTCGGTGAAGGCGCCGACGTGACCGGAGGCGACCCAGGTCTCACGCGGCAGGATGACGGAGGAGTCCAGCCCGACGACGTCGTCGCGCGAGCGGACCATGTACTGCCACCACTGGCGCTTGATGTTCTCCTTGAGCTCGACGCCCAGCGGCCCATAGTCCCAGGCCGAGCGGGTTCCGCCGTAGATCTCGCCGCAGGGGAAGACGAACCCGCGCCGCTTGGCGAGGTTGATGACGGCGTCGAGGCGTGAAGGGGTGGATGCCAACGGATGCTCCTTCAGGAGTGGTCGTGGTCCCGCCTGGTTGGTGGGGACGAGTGGGAACAGTCTAGGCGGACAGGCGCCGAGCGTTGGTGAGGGGCCCATCGCACCACGGATGCGCGCCCGCGCGCCGGGCAGGCTCGCCGGGCCTCCGTTCAAGCCGGCTCTCAGCAGCGCTCACGCGGATTCGCCCCGAGTTTGACGCAGGACCACCAGAGTATGAGAATGATTCGCATGAATGTTTCACAGGCTCGTTCCCGTCATCTCCACCGCGTCGTGGCGCTCGGAGCCACCCTGATGCTGGCTGCCGGCATGAGCGCGTGCAGCGCCCTGAAGAGCGAGAGCTCCTCGAGTGCCTCGGCACCGCACACGATCGCCCCGGGCAAGACCCTGACGGTCTCCACGTCCTTCTACCCGATCCAGTTCCTGGCCGAGGCCATCGGCGGCAAGCTCGTCAAGGTCTCCACCGTGACCCCCTCCAACGTCGAGCCGCACGACTTCGAGCTCTCCGGCAAGGAGACCGCCGAGCTGGGCAAGGCCGACCTCATCGCCTACGTCCCCGGCTTCCAGCCCTCCCTGGACAAGGCGGTCAAGGAGGTCGGCTCCGGACCCACCGTGGTGGACCTGAGCAAGCCGGCCAACCTCGTCCACCACGAGGGGGTTGAGGAGGAGCACGAGCACGGCGAGGAGGCCGCGGACAGCACCTCCGCCACGGCCAGTGCCGCCACCACCGCACAGGCCGGCGAGACGGAGCACGACGAGCACGGCGAGCACAGTCACGATGAGCACGGCCACGCCGAGGGCGATCAGGGGCACGACGGCAACCTCGACCCGCACTTCTGGCTCGACCCGGACCGCATGATCAAGGTGGCCGAGGCCCTTGAGGCCTCCTTCGCCCAGATCGACCCGGCCAACGCCAACGACTACAAGGCGGGCCTGGACAAGCTCAAGACGGCGCTGACCAACCTGGACAACCAGTACAAGCAGGGCCTGACCAGCTGCCAGCACAAGACCTTCATCACCTCCCACGCCGCCTTCGGCTACATGGCCGAGCGCTACGGCCTGACCCAGGCATCCATCTCCGGCATTGACCCGGAGGCCGAGCCCAGCCCCGCCGAGATGGCCAACATCAAGTCGGTGGTCGAGAAGACGGGGGTCAAGACGATCTTCACCGAGGAGCTGGTCTCCGACACCCCCGCCAAGGCGATCGCTGCGGAGACCGGGGCGGAGACCAGCGTCCTCAGTCCCCTGGAGTCCAAGCCCGAGCAGGGCGACTACACCGACGCCATGACCACCAACCTGGACCGGCTCAAGTCCGCCATAGTGTGCAAGTAGCCTCGGGCCCGAGCCGCCGAGCCCGGGATTCCGAGCAGGTGACGTCCACTCAGATTGGCATGATCACAACCGTATGACCTCATCATCTTCACCTTCACCAGCGTCTGCGACGACGCCGTCCGGCTCACCCCGGGCGGCGTCGTCCGCGCTCGCCATCAGGGTCCGCGAGCTCAGCGTCGTCCTGGGCTCCTCCCTCATCCTGGACGACGTGAGCCTGGCCGTGGGCGGCGGCGAGTCCGTGGCGATCCTGGGCTCCAACGGCTCAGGCAAGTCCACCCTCGTCAAGGCCGTTCTGGGCCTGGTGCCCCTGTCCGGCGGCAGCATCGAGGTACTGGGCACCCCCACCTCGCACCGCCGCAGGGTTCCCTGGGAGCGCGTCGGCTACGTTCCCCAACGGATCGGTGCCGGCTCCGGCGTCCCGGCCACCGCCCTGGAGGTGGTGCGCTCCGGGCTTCTGGGGCCGCGCCGTCCCTGGGCCGATCGGGGGCGGAGCGCCAAGCGGAAGGCCATGGCCGCGCTCGACGCCGTCGGCCTGGCCCACCGGGCCGCGGACCACGTCCAGGTCTTCTCCGGTGGGCAGGCCCAGCGGGTCCTCATCGCCCGGGCCCTGGTCCGCTCCCCCGAGCTGCTCATCCTTGATGAGCCCCTGGCCGGCATCGACCGCGCCAGCCGCGAGTCCCTGGCCGAGATCCTCCAGGGGCTGCGCGCGCAGGGGCTGACCCTGGTGACGGTCCTGCACGAGATGAGCGAGCTCGCCGACGTCGTCCAGCGGGCGATCCTCCTGCAGGACGGCCGGCTCGTCGCCGACGGCCCGGCCGACGAGGTCGCTCATCTTCGCGACAGCGGGGCCAGTACGCCGCAGGGCGACCCGCACCGCGCTCACCCCGGCGACGGCAGTGATCACCACCACCCGGACGCCGGCGGCCCTCCGGCCCACCACGCCCCCGTCCTCGACCACCGGCTGCCTGAAACGCGCCCTCATCCCGGTAGGAGCACCCGCCCATGATCGAGTTCGTCTCCGACATGCTCGCCAGCCCCCTCATCCAGCGCGCCTTCATCGTGGCGGTCCTGGTGGGGCTGGCCGCCCCCGTGGTGGGCACCTACCTGGTTCAGCGGGGCCTGGCGCTGCTGGGCGACGGGATCGGGCACATCGCCCTGACCGGGATCGCCCTGGGCTGGCTGGCCGGGGCCGCCGCCAACGTCACTCCTCACGACGCCTGGGCCGTGCCCGGGGCGATCATCATCAGCGTGCTGGGAGCCGTGATGATCGAGGTCATTCGCGCCAACGGCCGTACCCGGGGAGACGTGGCCCTGGCGATCCTGTTCTACGGGGGCATCGCCGGGGGTGTCATCCTCATTCGCGTCGCCGGCGGGACGACGACGAATCTCAACTCCTACCTGTTCGGCTCGATCTCCACGGTCTCGGTCTCCGACGCCTGGTTCACCATCGCCCTGGCCACATTAGTGCTCCTGGTGGGGCTGGGGCTGCGCGGCCCGCTGTTCGCACTGTGCCACGACGAGGAGTTCGCCCACGCCTGCGGGCTGCCCACCGGTGCCCTCAACGTGCTGGTGGCGGTGGTGGCGGCGCTGACGGTCTCCGTGTCCATGCGGGTGGTGGGCGCCCTGCTGGTCTCAGCGGTCATGATCGTGCCGGTGGCCATCGCCCAACTCGTCTCGCACTCCTTCGCCCGCACCATGTACCTGGCGATGGGGCTGGGCGTGGTGGCCTGTGTGTCGGGTCTGACGATCACCTATCTGGTGGCGGCCTCTCCCGGCGCCATGATCGTGGTACTCCTAGTAGGGGGCTACGCCGTCGTCGCCCTCCTGTCCGGACTGCTGCAGCTCGTCAGCCGCTCCCGACGGCACCGCATCACCTCAGGAGGCAGATCATGAGCGCAAGCAGCACGGCGCAGCGTCCCCGCGCCACGCGCCAGCGCGCCGCCGTTGCCGACATCCTCGCCCGCACCGACGAGTTCCGCTCGGCCCAGCAGATCCACTCCGCCCTGGAGGCTGAGGGCACCAAGGTGGGGCTGGCCACCGTCTACCGCAACTTGCAGACCCTGGCGGAGTCCGGGGTGGTGGACCAGGTGCGCAGCGCTGAGGGCGAGGTCCTCTACCGGGCCTGCGAGAAGCAGGAGCACCACCACCACATCGTGTGCCGCCGCTGCGGCTACACCGTGGAGGTTTCCGGCGGCGAGCTGGAGGAGTGGATTCAGCGGGTCTCAGCCCGGCAGGGCTTCACCCAGATGGAGCACACGGCGGAGTTCTTCGGCCTGTGCGCCACCTGCTCGACCCAGGACGCCTCACAGGACTGAACAGGTCTGATCGGCCCGGTGGTCGGTTTCCGGCCGGCGACTTCCTGCCTCCTGCTTGTTGTCTCATGACTTGTGAGGCCTCCGGCCGCCATGGCACCGAAAGACACCGATGAGGCGGGTTGAGCGGGTTCGGGAGTCGTTGCGCGCGCTGCCGGCAGGGGCGGGCTTGCTCATTCGTGGTTGCTCAGCGTGCCTGGTGCGTACTGCACGAGGGTCGGGCGCTACTGGAGGAAGGTCGGGTGTACTCCATGTAGGTAGGGCCTTCGTGCAGTACGCACAACCCTTACCCAGTAGATCCCGACCCTCGTGGAGTAGCTCGTCCCAGAGAAGGCTCGGGCCGGAGCCGGCGTCGCGCCGGCGCCATCGGGCCCCGAGGAGTCGATCCCACAGCGGTCCGGTGTCCACAGCGCTGACATCAACGGTTCCGCCGTGGAAGCAGCCAGCGTAAATCGTTGGAATTCTGGGGATTACCCCTCAGCCTACGACGCCTGAGCAGGGCTAATGTCAGCGTCATGGACACTGACGCCCCGTCAGGCCTCTTCCATCGGCCCACCATCGACTCCAGGCCACCCGTCCTACCCCGGAGTCCCTCCCGTGCGAGTGCCTCCGACAGCCACGACATTCGCACTTCTCAGAAGGAGAAAGACAAGCCAGTTTCCTACTGACCGTCGTGGTGCGGTTCCTCGTCAGCCTCGTCGCCCTCCGGGTCCTCGGCGCCGGTGGGCTCCTCGTGCAGCACCTTGTCCACGGCCCCGCCGTAGCGGCGCTCGCGCCCGGCGTAGGCCTCGCAGGCCTTCCACAGCTCGGTGCGGTTGAAGTCCGGCCAGGCCAGGGGTGAGAAGTAGAGCTCGGCGTAGGAGGAGGACCACATGAGGAAGTTGGAGGTGCGCTGCTCGTCGCCGGTGCGGATGAACAGGTCCACGTCCCGCATGGTGGGTGAGTAGAGGTAACGCTGGATGGTCTTCTCGTTGATGGAGGAGGCCTTGAGGTGGCCGGCGGCAACGTCCTCGGCGATGGCTCGGGTGGCGTCGGCGATCTCGGCCCGCCCGCCGTAGTTGATGCACAGGTTGAGGGTGAGGCCCGTGTTGTGCGCGGTGACGCGCTCGGCCTCACGCAGCTCACGCAGAACGGACTTCCACAGGCGCGGAGTGCGTCCGACCCAGCGCAGCCTGACGTTCCAGGAGTTGAGGACATCGCGCTGGACGCGCAGGACCTTGCGGGCGAAACCCATGATGAAGCGGACCTCGCCGGGTGAGCGCCGCCAGTTCTCGGTGGAGAAGGCGTAGACGCTCAGCTCTTTCACTCCGATCTCGATGGCGCCGGCGGCGACGTCGAGCATATTGGCCTCCCCCACCCGGTGGCCCTCAGTGCGGGGCAGGCCTCGGGCGTTGGCCCAGCGCCCGTTGCCGTCCATGACGACGGCGACGTGCTGGGGCAGGGAGGCGGCCGTCAGCACGGGTGCGGTCAGGCCGGGTCGGTGCAGGGGCGGGGCGGCCTCGACCGTCATGTCTCTGGCGACGTCTGTCATGGTTATGCCCTTTCCACCAGTGCGAGGGAGCGCAGGCGCCGCTCCAGGTACCAGGTCGTGTAGGCCGAGACGAGCCCGGAGGTCTGGGACCGCTCGCGCTGGCCGGAGGCGTCGGCCACGGCCCAGTCGCCGGAGAGCAGGGCGCCCAGGAGCGCCATCGTGGCCGGCTCGACCTCGACGGCGCCGGCCGAGCGGCAGGACTCGCACACCGCGCCACCGGCCTGCACGTGGAAGGCCCGGTGCGGTCCGGGGGCGCCGCACCGGGCGCAGTCGTAGCACGAGGGCGCCCAGCCCCCCAGGGCCAGAGCCCGCAGCAGGTAGGAGTCCAGGATGAGTCCGGGGGCGTGGCGCCGGTGGGACATGGCGGCCAGGGCCCCGGCCAGCAGCAGGTACTGCTGGGGGCTGGCCTCGGTGCCCAGGTCACCGTCGTCGGCGCTGAGTCGCTCGGCGGTCTCCACCATGGTCGAGGCGCAGGTGAACATGGCGTAGTCGGCGCTCACGGCCCGCCCGAAGGGGTCGATGATCTCAGCCTGGGTGACGACGTCGAGGCTGCGTCCGGCGTGGAGCTGGACATCGGTCATGGAGAAGGGCTCCAGGCGGGCACCGAAGCGGGAGGTGGTGCGGCGCACCCCCTTGGCCACGGCGCGCACCTGGCCGTGATGGCGGGTGAGCATCACGATGATGCGGTCGGCCTCGCCCAGCTTGTAGGTGCGCAGGATGATCGCCTCATCCCGGTACAGCCTGCTCGTCACGGGCGCAGTCTCTCACGCCCTCTCAGCGCAAGGCGCGATTGAGGGCGGAGATGACGGCCTTGAAGGAGGAGGTGGTGATGGAGGGGTCGATGCCCACGCCCCACAGGACCTGGCCGTCGACCTCGCACTCGACGTAGCTGGCGGCCTTCGCGTCGCGCCCCTCGCTCAGGGCGTGCTCGACGTAGTCGAGGATCCGCACGTTCAGGCCCGTGCCCTCCAGGGCGGTGACGAAGGCGTCCAGGGGGCCGTTGCCGGCGGCGGTCAGGTGCTTCTCCTCCCCGCCGTCGACCAGGGTGACGGTGAGGGTGGAGTCCTCGTCGTCACCGGCGGAGGTCAGGGTGGCGCCGCGCAGCTCGAAGCGGCCCCAGCGGCTGAGCTCGGCCTCGGGGGCGGTCGCGGCGGGCAGGTACTCGTCGGCGAAGATCGACCACAGGCGGTCGCCGTCGACCTCGCCGCCGTAGGTGTCGGTGTGGCGCTGGACGATGCGGGAGAACTCGATCTGGAGGCGGCGCGGCAGCTCGAGCTTGCGGGTGGTGCCCAGCAGGTAGGCGACCCCGCCCTTGCCGGACTGGGAGTTGACGCGCACGACGGCCTCGTAGGAGCGGCCCACGTCGTGGGGGTCGATGGGCAGGTAGGGCATGGCCCAGGGGACGGCGATCTCCGCCTCGGCGTCGGTGAGCCCCTCGGCCTTCTTGGCGTTGACCTGAGTGCTGCGCGCGGCGAAGCCCTTCTTGATGGCGTCCTGGTGGGAGCCGGAGAAGGAGGTGTAGACGAGCTCACCGGCGTAGGGGGTGCGCGGGGGCACGTCCATGCCGGTGGCCCGCTCGACGGTGCGGCGGACCTCGTCGATGTCGGACAGGTCGAGCATGGGGTCGACGCCCTGGCTGAAGAGGTTGAGGGCCAGGGTCACCAGGTCCACGTTGCCGGTGCGCTCGCCGTGGCCGAACAGGCAGCCCTCAACACGGTCGGCACCGGCCATGAGGCCGAACTCGGCGGCTGCCACGCCCGAGCCGCGGTCGTTGTGGTTGTGCAGGGACAGGCACACGGACTCGCGCCGAGGCAGGCGGCGGCTCATCCACTCGATCTGGTCGGCGTAGACGTTGGGGGTGGCGCGCTCGACGGTGGCGGGCAGGTTGAGGATGATCTCGCGGTCTCCCTCGGGCTCCCACACGTCCATAACCGCCTGGCAGACCTCCAGGCTGTAGTCGAGCTCGGTGTCCACGAAGATCTCCGGGGAGTACTCGAAGCCGAAGATCGTGTCCTCGTCGAGAACCTTCTCGGCGCGGGCCATGATCTGGCGGGTGCCGTCGACGGCGAGCTCGCGGATCTGGTCGCGGTCCATGCGGAAGACGACGTTGCGGAACAGGGGCGACAGGGCGTTGTAGAGGTGGACGGTGGCCCGCGGGATGCCGACGCAGGCGTCCAGGGTGCGGTCGATAAGCTCACCGCGCGACTGGGTGAGCACCGAGATGGTGACGTCCTCGGGGATCGCGCCATCGTCCACCAGGGAGCGCACGAAGTCGTAGTCGGTCTGGGAGGCGGCCGGGAAACCGATCTCGATCTCCTTGAAGCCCATGGTCACGAGCAAATCGAAGATGGCGCGCTTGGCCTGGGGGCCCATGGGCTCGATGAGGGACTGGTTGCCGTCACGCAGGTCGGTGCTCAGCCACCGGGGGGCGGTGGTGATGCGCTTATCCGGCCAGGTGCGGTCGGGCAGGTCGATGGAGACGACGTCGAGGAAGGGCCGGTACTTGGCGAACGGCATACCGGAGGGCTGCTGGGGGGCGGGGCGGGCGTTGCGCATCGGGTTTCTCCTGGGATCAGATGCTTCGTGGTTCCGACGGCGATTCCTCCAGGAGCTGAGGGGCTCTGAGGGAATCCGGGGGCACGATCAAGGACGTGGCCGAGCAGGACGAGTCAGCCGCGGTCGGGGTGCCGGCCTGTCAGGCCCCGCCGCGGCGACTAAGCAGGAGGCTCGCCCGGTACCAGGCGTGAGGCCGCAGGGTCGCTCGCACGGCGTAGACCCTACCCCGATGAGGACCCATCGTCAGGTAAGGGGGTCGCATGGGACCGCAGAGTGAGACGGAGGATGAAGGGACTCCTCCGCGGGCAATGTCTCACACTCTGACGCACACCAACACCATGATGTAGTATGTCTACTATATTCAGTTGCGGTTCTACTCAGGAGGGTTTGTGCGATGACTCCAGTCATCACCACGGAGAACCTCGAGTTCTCCTACGCGGACACCCCGGTGCTGCGCGGCATCGACCTGTCGGTCGAGGCCGGAGAGGTCATCTGCCTGCTCGGCCCCAACGGCGTGGGCAAGACAACCCTCGTGGAGAACCTGCTGGGCTCTCTGACCCCGACCGCCGGCAGGGTGCGCGTGCTCGACACCGATCCGCGCCGGGCGGGCGCCGACTTCTGGGCGAGGGTCGGGTTGGTCCAGCAGAGCTGGACCGACCACGCCAAGTGGAAGGTGCGGGACCAGCTGAAGTGGATCCGCTCGTTCCAGCTGACGGCAGCGAGCCGGGTGAGCAGCGTCAACGAGGTACTCGACGCCGTCGGCCTCAGCGAGAAGGCCGACTCCCGGCTGTCGAGGCTCTCCGGCGGGCAGCGACGCACCATTGACTTCGCGGCCGCCCTCATGGCCTCGCCCGAGCTCCTCGTCCTGGACGAGCCGACGACCGGACTGGACCCGGTCTCCAAGGCGCGACTGCACGATCTCATTCTGGCCCGGGTCGACGACGACGCCACCATCGTCATGACCACCCACGACCTGGCCGAGGCCGAGCACCTGGCCTCACGCGTGCTCATCATGAACGGGGGACGGATCATCGCCGACGGCACGGTCACGGCGCTGCGCGAGCACCTCGACCGCGGCGCTGAGATCACCTGGGTCCAGGACGGCACCCGCCACGTCCACACCACCCACTGCCCCGAGCGCTTCGTCAAAGGACTCGACCTCGACGCCATCACCGGGCTCACCATCACCCGCCCCACCCTGGAGGAGACCTACCTCTCCCTCGTCAGCAAGGAGGCCCACTCATGAGCACTCATACCTTCCTGGCAGTTCTACGCGCGGCCCGTCGCCAGGCGGCCCTGGACCTGCGAGCAGGCATTGTCGGATCGAGCGTCGCGCTGCTGGTATCCGTGAGCGCCATCGTGCTGGCCGGCAGGAGCACCCAGGCCGCCACCGAGGCCCACGCGGCCTTCGGCCCCATGTTCCTCGCCGGCAGCATTGGCACGATCAGCTGCTTCATTACCTTTCAGATCGCCAGCGAGGCCTACGTCGACCGTATCGGTGGTGCCCTGCTGCGGGTGCGCGTCCTGCCCTACGGTCCGCTGACGTGGGCGATCGGTAAGACAATGTCCTCAGTCACTCAGACCCTCGTCTTCCAGGGCGCCATTCTTCTCGGGGGCGCCCTGTTCGTTGAGGCACTGCCCCTGAGTGCGCCCCAGGTGCTGGCCTGCCTGCCGCTCATGGTGCTGTCTGCCGTTGCGACTGCCCCACTGGGCTTCCTCGTGGGCGCCTTCGTCCGCGGCGCCTACAGCTTCATGGCCTCCTACCTGCCCATGTTCGCCCTTATCGGAACGAGCGGTTTCTTCATACCCATGGACCGGCTCCCCTCCTGGCAGCAGGCGGTTCAGCTGACGCTGCCGACGTACTGGTCGGGACACTTGACCCGCTGGGCACTGGTGGGCGACCCCTCGTGGGAGGTGAGCCGAGTCTTCTCACCGGTGCTCTCCGTCGGGGTCCTGACGACCTGGACAATTCTCGGCTTCGCAGCGGCCTCGTTCATTGTGCGGCGCAGCTTCCGCAAGGAGACGATCGGTAGTCTGGCGCACATGCAGTCCACCATTCGCTCCCAGGCCGGTCTGTGACGATGTCCGACGACGTCGTCCACAACCGGATCGCGGTCCTACGCGCCGACCGCAGAGTGAGCCGCCGTGAGCTGGCCGAGGCCCTCGGCGTCCACTACCAGACGGTGGGCTACCTCGAGCGCGGGGAGTACGCCCCCTCGCTGCACCTGGCCCTGCGCATCGCCCGCTACTTCGATGTGCCCGTGGAGTCGGTCTTCTCCCTGGAGGAGTTCCCCCGCCTGACGTAAGACTCCATCACAAGGAGAGATGCAGGATCAGAGCCTCATTGACCAGCTTCATCAGGCCACTGGGTAACCAGCCGACAACCTCGCCGACTCTCTCCACGGCAATCGATCGAACTTGCTCCGCCTGAGCCTTTGAGTCCTTGGGCAAGCCAGTTGCCTCCGAGGGGAGGAAAACCTGAAAGGGAAGAACTCGCGAGGTTGAGCTGGTCAATGGAACCACCGTCACAACCCCGCGGCCAAGGCGCGCGGCCGCCGCATTGGCATGGTCGTTACTTACTATGAGCGCAGGTCGACGCTTGTTTGCCTCGCTGCCAACAGACGGCTCGAAATCGACAAGGCGGACTTCACCTCGTAGCATCCTCACCTCTATCGATCCCGTCAGCAACCACACTATCCCAGACGGTCGCATCCTCAGAGGCATCCCAGGAGGACCAGGCCTCAGCGTAAGCATCCTGAAGATCAGCTTTTCCGAGCAGGCGGATGGCATTCTGAATACCAGCAGACCTCGACGCCAAACCGTCACGCTCCACGCATCGGTCCAGCAGAATGAGGTCACTCTCCGACAAGCTCACACTTAACTTCATGCCAGCATGCTACTCGGGTAGCATCATCAGGGGCAAGAGAGCAACGAGCCTCATCAGGCCGCTCGGAGGCGTTGCTCGAATCCGGGTGGTGCCCTCCCCGGACAGGGAGGGCACCACCCGGTTACTCGGTTCGGCTACGCGTCTGCGTTCCGGCGCCGACCGGCCTACAGGAGGCCCTCGGCCAGGTCCAGCGGGGTGCCGAAGCGGTGGTTGGTGATGGCCACCGCCTGCTCACGCAGGAAGGGCAGCAGCTCGGAATGCGGGCAGGCCGTCACTGCCCCCGTGTACAGGGCGATGTCGGGGCTCCCGCCGGTCACCCGGCTGGCCTGGCTCCAGCGGGCGGCTGAGGTCTCCTCACGCGGGCCGAGGATGCGCACGCGCGTTCCCAGCCCACCGGAGACGGAGAGCTCAGCCAGGCGAGCGTCCCAGGCACCCTGGTCCTCGACCGCCACCTGGACGCCGGCGGCCAGCAGCGCGTTCTGCAACGGCTGGG
>NZ_KV810997.1:29718-65493 GCF_001812965.1 Actinomyces sp. HMSC075C01 | reverse complement strand
CCCACCGGCTCGCACACCGGCCGCCATGACGCGCACGACGTCGGCCAGCTCGGTTCCCTCCCCGGCGCGCACGAGGACATCAGCGGGCCGGTAGCGCAGGACGTTGCGCTCGCAGGCCAGAGCCGTGACATCGCGGTTGGCGCCGTAGGCGCTCCTCCAGGCGGAGGCGTCGGCCACCAAGGCACGGCGCAGCCCGGCCAGATCGGCCTCGCCCAGCTGGCCGCTGACGGCATTGCACAGGCTCGCCACGCGCGGATCCAGCGCCGCAGTGTCCTGGCCTACCGGCTCCTTCGCGTCCTGGCCGTCTGCGGGCTCGACGTCCCCCAGTCCCAGCAGGTAGGAGGGGCCGCCGGCCTTCGTCGTCGAGCCGATGGCCGAGCGCTTCCAGCCGCCGAAAGGCTGGCGGCGCACGATGGCCCCGGTGATACCGCGGTTGACGTAGATGTTGCCGGCCTGGATCGAGTCGAGCCAGACGGCCAGCTCGGCCGCATCGAGGGTCTGGAGCCCGGAGGTGAGCCCATAGTCGACGGCGTTGACCGCCTCGATGGCCTCCTGAAGCGTGTCCACCCGCATGACACCGATGACCGGCGCGAAGTACTCGGTGAGGTGGAACTCGCTGCCGGGCACGACCCCGACGCGGATACCCGGGGTCCACAGGCCGTCACCGAGGTAGCGGGGCTTGAGGACCCAGTGCTCACCGGCTCCCAGGGTGGTCAGGCCGCGCACGGCCTTCTCGTCGTCGGGCACGACGACCGGCCCCATCTGAGAGTCCAGCGACAGCGGCAGCTTGACCCTCAGGGAGGCGGTGGCGTCCACGAGCTGGCGGGCGATGCGCTCGGAGTTTCCGGCCGAGGAGACCAGGACCAGCAGGGAAGAGGCCGAGCACTTCTGGCCGGCGTGGGCGAAGGCCGAGTAGACGGCGTCGCGCACGGCGATGTCGGGGTCGGCCGAGGGGGTGACGATGATGGCGTTCTTGCCGCTGGTCTCCCCCAGCAGGTGCATGTCCGGCTTCCAGGAGCGGAAGAGGCGGGCCGTGTCATAGGAGCCGGTGAGGACCACGCGGTCGACGTCCTTGTGGGTCACCAGGTAGCGTGAGACCTCCCCGTCCTCCAAGGGAGCAAGCACCACGAGGTCCTCGGGGATCCCGGCGTCGTGGAAGGCACGCACGAGCTCGGCCGCGCAGCGTCGAGCCGGCGGGGCTGGCTTGAGGATGACGGCGCTGCCGGCCGCCAGGGCCGCGGCCACTCCCCCGGTGGGGATGGCCACCGGGAAGTTCCAGGGCGAGGCGACCACGGTGACGCCCACCGGGGCGAAGCGAGCCCCGACCATGTACTCGGGGTCGTGCAGGAGCAGCGAGGACTCCGCGTAGTGGTGGCAGAAGTCGATGGCCTCACTGACCTCGGGGTCGGACTGGTCGATGGTCTTGCCGGCCTCGGAGCCGGCGACCTCGATGAGCTCGGCGCGCCGGGCGGCCAGGACGTCGCCCACACGGTGCAGGGCGGCAGCCCGCTCCTCAGGCTCCAGGGACTGCCAGACGCCCGCTGCCTCAGCTGTCGCGGCCACCAGGGAGTCCACATCGGCGTTGGTAGCCAGGCGGGCGACGCCCGCCTCCACCTCGGCCACGCCCCGCGTGGAGCCCGGGATGGCGGCGGCGATGTCCCGGGCCCACTGGCGGTTGGCGGCCAGGGCCGGGTCGGAGTCGGGCTCGGAGACGAAGGGCCTCCTGGCCCGATCGGCCACCGTCCCGCTCTCCTCAGGAATACCCGCCTCCCGTTCGGCGAGCCGGTTCTGGGTGCGGTTGGGCACCGGCACCGGGGCGTCCGGGTCGAGGTCGGACAAGGCCGCCAGGAAGCGGTCGCGCTCGCGGGCGAAGATCTCCTCGTTGCTGGCCAGGTCGAAGACGCCGGACATGAAGTTCTCCGGAGCCGCGTTCTCCTCCAGGCGGCGCACCAGGTAGGAGATGGCGACGTCGAACTCGTGGGGGTCGACGACGGGCACGTACAGCAGGAGGTGACCGGTCTCGCGGCGCACGACCTCCTGGATACCGGTGGCCATGCCGGAGAGCATCTCGAACTCGACGTCGTCCTCGACGCCGCGTGCGGCGCGCAGCTCGAAGGCGAAGGCGATGTCGAAGAGGTTCTGGCCGGCCACGCCCAGGCGGATATTGCGGGTGCGCTCGGGCGTCATCGCCCAGGAGAGCATGCGCTTGTAGTTGGTGTCGGTGGCCTGCTTGGAGGGCCAGGTGGTCAGCTCCCAGCCGTGGATCTCGGCGTCGACCTTCTCCATGGACAGGTTGGCGCCCTTGACGACGCGGACCTTGATGCGCGAGCCGCCGGAGGCGACACGCTTGGCGGCCCACTCCTGGAGGCGCTGCATGGCGCCCAGGGAGTCGGGCAGGTAGGCCTGCAGGACGATGCCGGCCTCGTAGCCGCGCATGTCCTCCTGGTCGAGGATCGCGGTGAAGACCGCGATGGTCAGGTCGAGGTCCTTGTAGTCCTCCATGTCCAGGTTGAGGAAGGTTCCGTGGTCTCGGGCCAGGCGGTAGAGGGGTAGGAGGGCCTGGACGCCGTGGGCGACGACCTCCTCAAAGCCCCAGGGGTTGTGGGGGCCGGTGACGGCGGAGACCTTGACCGAGACGTAGTCGACGTCCTCGCGGGTGACCAGGCGTGAGACCTCGGCCAGTCGGCGGGCTGCCTCCTTCTCCCCCAGGACGGCCTCGCCCAGGAGGTTGACGTTGAGGCGGTTGCCGCCCTTGCGCAGGCGGGCGAGGGCGGGCCCGAGTCCCTTGTCGGTGGCGTCGACGACGAGGTCGCCGACGATCTCCCGGAAGACTCGCCGGGCGACCGCGGTGACGGTGCGCGGGGCGAGACGGGAGGCGGTCGATCCCAGTCCCATGGCTCCGGCCAGGGCGGGCGGCAGGAAGTCGGTACGTCCTGCCGACAGGCGCTTGAGGGCGGTGCTGGCGACGTCGAGGGCGGTGGGACGCACGACGTCGTCGACGAAGCGGGTGGTGAAGGTCAGGCCCTCAGGGTCGGAGAGGATGCGGGAAAGGAGCTTGGCCGAGCGCGGTACCGGCTCGGATGCCGACTCGTCAGCCCACCGGCGTGCTCGGGCGACGGCTTTCTCGCCCAGTGCCCACAGGTCGTCGGGGCAGCGGCGTCCTGCGTCGGTGCGGGGCTGACTGGGAACGGCGTTGTTCGTCATGCGTTTGGCCTCCAGGTCGATGTGACATTGGACCCTCCAAGTGTGCGTGACAACACCCCTTGTACGCGACCGATTCGCGCGCCGAGTCGGCAGGTGTCGCAAGTTGCCTTGGTCCTAGATGCCGTCCGTAGCGCTGCGCTGACAGCGTGGAACGGTTCAGAAGCCGAGGCGGGCCAGGGCCTTGGGGTCGGACTGCCAGTCCTTGGCGGTGCGCACGTGCAGGTCGAGATAGACCTTGCGCCCCAGCAGCTTCTCGATGCCCTTGCGGGCGGTGACGCCCACCTCCTTGAGGCGCCGTCCGCCCTTGCCGATGATGATGGCTTTCTGGGAGTCGCGCTCGACGACGAGGCTCACGCGCACCTGGAGGCGGCCTCCGGCGCCCTTGATGCGGCCGACCTCGCGCTCGTCGTCGGGGTCGGCGATCTCGTCGACGACGACGGCCAGGGAGTGGGGCAGCTCGTCGCGCACGCCCTCCAGGGCGGCCTCGCGCACGAGCTCGGCGATCATGACCTGCTGGGGCTCGTCGGTGATCTCACCGGTGGGGTACAGGGGCGGAGACAAGGGCATGTACTTGAGGAGGACCTCCTCGAGGACGTCGATCTGCTCGTTGCGCTGGGCTGAGACCGGGACGATGTCGGCCCACTCCCCCAGCTCGCTGACGGCCAGGAGCTGGGCGGCCAGGGCCTCGCGGGTGACGGTGTCGGCCTTGGTGACCACGGCCACCACGGGGGTGCGCAGCTCGGCGAGGTCACGGGTGATGAAGCGGTCGCCGGGGCCGATCTTCTCGTTGGCGGGGATGCAGAAGACGACGACGTCGACGTCGGTGAGGGTCTCGCGCACCAGGTCGTTGAGGCGCTTGCCCAGCAGGGTGCGGGGGCGGTGGAGGCCGGGGGTGTCGACCAGGACGATCTGCGCGTTCTCCTTGTGGATGACGCCGCGCACGTTGTGGCGGGTGGTTTGGGGGCGCCCGGAGGTGATGGCGATCTTGGCGCCGACCATGGCGTTGGTGAGGGTGGATTTGCCGGCGTTGGGGCGGCCCACGATGCAGGCGAAGCCGGCGCGGAAGTCCTCGGGGACGTCGGGGACGACGATCTCGACACGGGCCGAATCCGCAGATTCGGCGCTCTCGTCCGCGTCGTCGTCCTCGTCCAGGATCGGGAAGCCGTCTGCGTCCAGCCGGATGGCGCCGGAGTCATCGGAGCCGTCGGTGTCGTCGGAGTCGTCGTCGGGCTCGTCCTCGCCGTCGACGTCGTCGTCGGGGTCGGTGAGCGGGTTGGGGCCGTCCATGAGCTCGGCGTCGGTGGGGAAGCGGAAGCCGGCCGGGGCGGGGCCGGGTGCGGGCATCTCGAGGGGCTCGGCCACCAGCTCCTCGGGGGCCTCCTCCGGGGCCTGGGGCTGGTCGTCGCGGGCTTCGGGGGCGGTCTGGTCGGCGGTGTCAGTCATCGGTGTCCTCTTCGGGGGCGGGAGTGCGCGAGGCGAGAATAGTGGAGACCTGGCGGCGGCGGCCGGTAGCCTCCTCGGCCTGGAGGTGGACGCCCTGGATGTCTCCGGCGGCGCCGGGCAGGGGGACGCGGCCGATGGCCTTGGTGAGCAGGCCGCCGACGGTGTCGACGTCGTCGTCGTCGATCTCGAGGTCGAAGAGCTCGCCGAGCTCGTCCAGGGCGAGTCGGGCGGGGACGCGGTAGGTGCCGGGGGCGACTTCGACGACCTCGGGCAGCTCGGGGTCGTGCTCGTCGGTGAGCTCGCCGACGACCTCCTCCAGGAGGTCCTCCATGGTGACCAGGCCTGCGATACCGCCGTACTCGTCGACGGCAAGGGCCATGTGGAAGCGGCCGGTCTGCATCTCGCGCAGGAGGTCGTCGGCGGGCTTCATCTCGGGGACGTACTCGGCGTCCCGGACGAATCCGGCCACGGCGAGGCCCTCGTGCTCGGGGTGGGCGGCCAGGCGGCGCAGGACGTCCTTGAGGTAGAGGATGCCGCGCACGTCGTCGGCGTCCTCCCCGATGACGGGGACGCGCGAGTATCCGGAGCGGATGAACAGGCGCATGGCGGCGGAGGCGGGCTTGTGGGCGTCGATGGTGACCATGTCGGTGCGTGGGACCATGACCTCGCGCACGAGGGTCTGGCCGAGCTCGACGACCGAGCGCATCATCTCGCGGTCCTCGTCCTCGATGGTGTCGGTCTCGCCGATCTCGTCGATCATCTCGCGCAGGTCCTCGTTGACGGCCTCGCGGGTCTCAGCGTCAGTGGGGGCGGACTCGGGACGGCGGGTGCGGGAGACGAGGCGGCGCTGCGGGGCGGCCAGGACATCGACCCAGGTGAGCAGGCCACCCAGGGCGAGCAGGGTGCCGGCGGGGTTGCGCCGGCCGTAGGTGCGTGGGGAGAAGCCGACGACGACGCCCAGCAGGATGATGTTGGCCAGCAGGGCCAGGGCGAGGACCTGCCACCAGGCGCGCACGAGCCCGGAGGCGGCCAGGGTGATGAGGACGGCGGCGAGCATGTCGACGGCGACGCGGGCGACGCTGAGGGCGCCCAGGACCCGGGTGCGGTGCTCGGCCAGGCGGCGGACCCGGGCGGCGCCGCGGCGGCCCTCCTCGATGAGGTCGTCGGCGGCGGCGCGGGTGAAGCGCAGCAGGGCGGACTCGCCGGCTGACAGGAGGGCCCCCAGGGCCAGGACGATCACCGCGCAGGCGATGAGCGCGGCGGTGGGGATGCCGGTCACGCGGGTCTCACTTGCCGCGCTCGGCCAGGAAGGTCAGCAGGAGGCGGCGCTGGAGGTCGAACATCTCCTTCTTCTCCTCGGGCTCGGCGTGGTCGTAGCCCAGGAGGTGGAGGATGCCGTGGACGGTGAGCAGGAGCATCTCCTCGACGGCGGAGTGGCCGGCGGCCAGGGCCTGCTTGGCGGCGACCTGCGGGCACAGGACGATGTCGCCCAGGGTGCCGGCGGGAGTGGGCGAGTCGGCCGAGCCGGGGCGCAGCTCGTCCATGGGGAAGCTCATGACGTCGGTGGGGCCGGGCAGGTCGAGCCAGCGCACGTGGAGCTCTTCCATGGGCTCGGGGTCGATGAACATGATGTTGAGCTCGGCGGCGGGGCTGACGTGCATGGCGGTCAGGACGTGGTCGGCGAGGGCCGCGAACTCGGCGGCGTCGATGACGGTGGTGGTCTCGTTGATGACCTCAGTGGTCATGCGGGTTCCTCTCCGAGTAAGGCCGGGTGGGGCGGTTGCTGCTCCCCCGACGGTACTGGCTGTTGCGGCCGCTGCGGCCAGGCGGTCCGGCGGGTCGGGCGGCGGCGTCCTGGGCGGCGACCTCGGCGTCGTGGCGGGCGTAGGCCTCGATGATGCGGCCCACGAGGCGGTGACGGACGACGTCGGCCGATCCGAGCTCGCAGAAGCTGATGCCGTCGACGCCGGCGAGGATCTTGCGTACGACGATGAGGCCGGACTCGCGTCCGCCGGGCAGGTCGACCTGGGAGATGTCTCCGGTGACGACCATGCGTGAGCCGAAGCCGAGGCGGGTGAGGAACATCTTCATCTGCTCGGGGCTGGTGTTCTGGGCCTCGTCGAGGATGACGAAGGCGTCGTTGAGGGTGCGTCCGCGCATGTAGGCCAGGGGCGCGACCTCGATGGTGCCGGCGGCCATGAGGCGAGGCAGGGCCTCGGGCTCGAGCATGTCGTGGAGGGCGTCGTAGAGGGGGCGCAGGTAGGGGTCGATCTTGTCGGTGAGGCTGCCGGGCAGGAAGCCGAGGTTCTCGCCGGCCTCGACGGCGGGGCGGGTGAGGATGATGCGTGAGACCCGTTTGCGGGCCAGGGCGTCGACGGCCTTGGCCATGGCCAGGTAGGTCTTGCCGGTGCCGGCCGGGCCGATGCCGAAGGTGATGGTGGATTCCTCGATGGCGTCGGTGTAGGCCTTCTGGCCGAGGGACTTGGGACGGATGGTGCGGCCGTGGGAGGTGAGGATGTCGTCGGTGAGGACCTCGGTGGGGCGGGCGGCGGTCTCCAGCAGGCCGACGGCACGCTCGACTGCGTCCGCGGTCAGGGGCGTGCCGGTGCGGGCGACGTCAATGAGTTCGGAGAGCAGGACGACGACGGTGTCGACGCGGGCGGCGGGGCCGGAGACGGTGACGGCGGTGCCGCGCACGTGGATGTCGACGTCGGTGAAGCCCTTCTCAATGGCGCGCAGGACCTCGTCCCGGGCGCCCAGGAGGGTCACGGGGGCGACGTCCTCAGGCAGGGTGAGGGTGCGCGTGACCTCCGCTGGGTCAGCGGAGGTGGGCTGGACTGAATCATTGAGCTGCCGGGACGCCAGCGGCGCAGAGGGAGCCGCGGACGCGCCAGAGATGGCAGGATCCTGGTCAGCAGGAGGTTCGGTGGGCGTGGTACAAGCGTCTGTCATCGTGCCCTGATTGTACTGGGTCAACCAACGCGACAGCCCATTGAGGCCATAAGAACTTAGTTGTCTGGTAGCCTCTATACACCACCTAATTCAGCACGACTTACCTATCAGTTTCCACCAACTCTACACAAAGCAGTCGCACACAGATGCCTCATAAACCCCACATACCACCCCAAGCAACACGAGAGGCAAAAATGACAAAAATTGAACATTTTCTGGAAAAATCGAAAAAATGGGTCGACTCACACCCTTATCTCACCGACACAATAATCATTGTAACGATCCCTACGGTCATACTTGCATCCATCTATTATTTTGGGCCGACCAGCGGATGGCGAGAGAGAAACGCATGGGTCGCGGCATCCTACTTCAGCACTCTCGCCACTGTCACATCCCTCCTCTCTTTAAGACACAAGAAGTCTTTGTTCCTAGCCATTGCGTTTTGGACCCTTCTAAGCATCGCCTGTTACACAGCACTGAGTTGGCTATGGGGAGGGCGGTTTCTTGCCGGCTGGACGAACGAAAAATCGCTAACCTTCAAAGAACTACTATCAACCACACTCGCAGCAGTCGGCGGAATTGGGGCAGTTGGATACCTTGTCATCAAGTATCGCGAACAAGCCAGCACTGAACGAGAAGAAGCCCGCCAGAACGAAGGGGCAGCCGACAAACAACTGACTGCCGCTGTCAAACAATTAGGATCCAAATCACCCCAGGTTCGCATAGCAGGAATCTATACGCTGGCCGATGTGGCCGATACCTACGGAAGCGAAAAGCATGGAGTCAACTACGATAAACGCGTTGTCGAAATTCTATGCGGATACTTGCGAACTTATCGCTTAACAAGCAGCGCACTAGATTACGCCACTGAATCAACAATTTGGGATGTAGTATCCAGCCACACGAGAACGCCTTACGCAAGCAGCCCGGGCCGATGGTCTCCCCTTGATCTAGACATTCATAAAACTGTGCTCGTTGAAGAGGTTAAGTTAGGGGGAGCGCATATCAATTCAATTCATTTCCAAGGAACGACCCTAAAGTCAAGGTGCAGCCTTACAGGTCTCTCTACCATAGGGGAGGCTGATTTTAATGGAGCTACATTTTCCGAGACCGCTGACTTCTCGTTCACTAAGTTGGGGTATGCAAACTTCAATAACGCTCACTTCGAGAGTTACGCCTATTTTTCGTCCGCAGAATTCAAAAGAGCCCCCTGGATGGAGCACCTACTTCGCAGCACCCACTTCGCAGAGGAGGCCGAATTTCGCGCAACCACCTTTTATTGCGACATAAGGTTCACAGGATCCGTGTTTGATAAACGAGTTAGTTTCGGCTGCTTATTTTGCACTCCAGGGGGATGTGAATCTCCCAACAATGATTCACATGGAGGAGCATCCTTTATTGGGGAGGCAGACTTCTCTAGCGTGAGATTTGTTGGAGCGGTAGACTTCTCTAATGCGACGTTTGCTGGAGCAGTAAATTTCTCTGGCGCAACGTTTGAGGGAGGAGCTAACTTTAATGGATCTGCATTTAACATAGATCTCAAGGATCAGGGGAAGATTTCGTTCCCTCAAGGTTTTGACTTGAGCGAAGAAGGTCTTCCTAAAGGGGCGAAATGGGCAAAGTTTGACAACAAAGGAAAACCTCTACCTCCCAACATAATACTACCGACACCTCCTACTGGCCCCCTCACTCAGGACGAGGACTGAAAAGATGCCGGCGACAAGCACGCTTAACTTGTTTATGAGGATCACCTCGCTGACCCGACTATTTTTGATAGGACAGCAATAACACATTCATGAATCACACGTCACACCCCCAATGGTCGGAAACAAACCGAGTTTTCAACTTGACACGGTACGACCTTCATGAGCCTTCCGGGTGACGGCAACCGTCATCGAAGCCACCATCAGAACGCCTACAGAACACATTGCCGTCTCTAGATTGGACTGCGCCCCCATAATACCAGTCTTGTCGAGGAGCGCAGAGAGCGCAGCGAAGAAGGTTGAACCGAGTACGCAGAGCAGCCAGCGTCGTCGTACCACTACTGACGCTATACATCGTGCCCACTACGTCTTTGTGTTCTCGTCAACCGTATGACGAGACACTCACGCAAGCGGTTGCCAAGATCGCCGAGTACGTCGACTCACTAAGTCAACGCTCACATCACTAAGTTGGGTCACTAAGTCACCAAGTCGAGTCACTAAGTCGGCTTGTCAAGGTACCAAGTACGAACGTCCTGCTGGGCAGTCCAGGTACATAGGACACCACGTTATCTGGTGAGCATCGCTCAGAGCACCATCGCAAGCGTCCCACCGACGAGGAGCGCCAGCCCGACGAGGTACCGTCTGCTGACGGCCTCCCGCAGGACGAGGGCGGAAAAGATAACGGTGACTAGCACGCTCAGCTTGTCGATGGGAACCACCACGCTGGCCGGGCCGTCCTGGAGCGCCCGGTAGTAGCAGAGCCAGGAGGCACAGGTCGCAGCCCCGGAGGCCAGGACGAAGCCGAGCTCCCCACGCGGAACACTACGGACCTCCCGGAGCCTCCCGGTGACAGCCACCATCACCCAGGCCATCACCAGGACCACCCCGGTGCGGATCGCGGTGCCGAGGTTGGACTCCACCCCCGTGATTCCGGCCTTGCCGAGGATGGCGGTGAGCGCGGCGAAGAAGGCTGAGCCGAGCGCATAGAGCAGCCAGCCCCCGCCGTCGCGCACGGCCCGAGGCAGGCCGCGCAGGTCATCGGCGTCGAGCATCAACAACGTCCCGATTGCGATGAGCACAACCCCAAGCGCCCCAACGAGGTTCACCCTCTCCCCCAAGAAGATGAGAGCGAGCAGCACCGTCAGCACTGTGCTCAGCTTGTCGATCGGCACGACCTTGCTGACGCTGCCGAGCTGGAGCGCCTTGAAGTAGCACAGCCAGGAAGCCCCGGTCGCCAGCCCCGAAAGCACCAGCAGGCCGGTGCTGCGGACATCGAGATGGGCCAGCTCGGCCTGTGAGCCGACGATGAGCACCATGCCCCAGGCACCCGCCAGCACCACGAACGTGCGCAGCGCCGTCGCCACAGTCGAGTCCGTGGTGCGAATCCCCTCCTTGGCCAGAACAGCGGTGATGCCGGCAAAAAGCGCTGAGCCGCAGGCGAAGACAATCCACATAAGGCAACCCTAACCCCACCCGCCACCACCGCGCGGCGGGCACGAAAGCCCTCACCCTCGCGCCCACCGTTACTGACTGCTCCCGATTCAGCGGGTCTTGCGCGGCACGGTGGAGGCTGCCACCCCCAGCACCACCAGGCCGAAGCAGACCAGGTATGCCAGGTATCGGAAGAAATCCTCAGAGGGCTCGCTGGCCATGGTGAGCTCGGTGACGGCGTCGACCGCCCAGCTCATGGGCAGGGCGTCACCGATCACTTCCAGGGCGCGCGGCAGCTGGTCGCGGCTGACCAGGAGCCCGCACAGGAACAGCTGGGGCGCGATGACCACCGGCATGAACTGGACGGCCTGGAACTCGGTGCGCGCGAAGGCCGAGACCAGCAGCCCCAGGGACACCCCGACGAAGGCGTCCACCAGGGCAGTGAGCACCACCCACCCCCAGGTGGCGGAGATGTCCACGTCCAGGCCCCAGGCGGCCACGGCGCACAGGATGAGGGACTGGATGACGGCGGTCAGCGCGAAGGCGGTGGCGTAGCCGAACAGGAGGTCGGCCCGGTGGATCGGTGTGGTCCACAGCCGCTCCAAGGTGCCGCTCACGCGCTCGCGCAGCATAGCGACGCTGGTGACCAGGAACATGACCGTCGTCGGCAGGATCGCCATCATGGAGACCGCAATGTGGTTGAACAGCAGGTCCGCGCCGGGATAGTCGCGGTAGACGAAGTACAGCAGGGTCAGCAGCGCCGCCGGCACGATCGCGATGAGACCGACCGTGCGCCGGTCGGCACGCAGCTGGGTGAGAATGCGGCGGGTGGTGGCCAGGTAGGTGCGCAGACGCATCAGCGCTGCCCTCCCTTCTGCTCAGGCCGGCTCTCAGAGTCGGCGATGACGGCCAGGAAAGCGGCGTCCACCGTGTCCGCCCCGGTGCTGGCCAGGAGGTCCTTGGCCGTGGTGGTGGCCAGGATGCGGCCCTGACGCATGAGGAGGACCTGGTCGCAGCGGAAGGCCTCGTCCATGACGTGACTGGAGACCAGGAGGGTGGCGCCGCGCTCAGCCAGGGAGTGAAAGGTGGTCCACAGCTCCTCACGGGTGACCGGGTCCAGGCCGACGGTCGGTTCATCCATGACAAGCAGGTCGGGGTCAGCCACGAGCGCGCAGGCCAGGCTCACGCGGCCGGCCTCGCCACCGGAGTAGGTGGACACCGGTCGGTCCGCCAGGGCGGTCAGCCCGACAACGTCGAGAACCTCGTCCAGGTCGCGGGCCTGGCTGCCGGCCAGGGAGGCGAAGTAGCGCAGGTTCTGGCGGGCAGTCAGGTCGGTATAGACGGCCTGGTCCTGGGTGACGTAGCCGACCCGGCCGCGCACGGCGGCGGCGCCGGGGGCGTGCCCGAGGACCTCGACCTGCCCGCGGTAGCGCTGAACCCCAACGACGGTGCGCATGAGGGTGGTCTTGCCGCAGCCCGAGGGACCGAGCAGGCCGGTGATCGTGCCGGGCGCCAGGTTCAGGTCCAGGCCGTGGAGGATCTCCTTGCGCCCGCGACTCACGCGCAGGTCCGTCGCGGTGACGGCCGGCTGCGCCGAGGAGGCGGAGGATGTGATGTCTCGGCTGGAGTCGTGCGATTGGTTGCCGGCCCCCGACTCCCGGGGCGCCTCTCCTTCATCGCTTTTCATCATGTGATGAATATAGGTCGACGATGACCCGCTGTCCAGAGGCTGGGGCTGGAAACTGTCCACATGGGACGACTTTGAACAACCCTTCAGCCAGAGCGGTTCCCATCCGTGCAGGTCAGGGTGGCTTAGCTGGGCCCCAGGCCAGAAACGCAGCTTCAAAGCCGTCCCAAACGGACAAAACTCGGCTCGGAGACCGAGCCGATCTCAGTGATCAGTCGGGATCAGTGACGTCGGGCAGGTCGTCGAAGGCGTAGTGCTGAATGGTGGGGCCGATGAGCGCGGCGACCGCCTCGATGTCGAGGCCGGCGATGTGGTCCATGCGGGCGACCCAGCGGGCTAGGCCGAGCCCGATGATCTGGCTGGCGATGAGCTGGGCGCGCAGCTGGGGGCGGTCGGGGCAGAAGTGGGTGACGATCGGCGAGAGAACCCCGGTGGCGATGAAGTCGCGGAAGGGCTCGACGCCACTGCCCTGGCCGAGCGCGGCATGGATGACTGCGGTGAAGCGGTCCGCGCCCGCGTCGTCCCACAAGCCGATGAAGGCGCGCACAATCCCCTCCCCCAGCTGTTCGGGCTCGAGCTCGGTGATGGAGGCCGCCCGGTGCATGAGGTTGGCGTCGACCCCGGCGGTCGACTCGATGACGGCCTTGGCGAAGAGCGTGGCCCGATCCGGGAAGTAGTGGTGGACCAGGGCAGGGTCGACGCCGGCGTCGCGCGCGATGCCACGCAGGGAGGTCTGGTAGCCGTCGCGGGCGAAGGCGGTGCGGGCCGCCGCCAGGATGGCCTCACGCGTGTCCGGGCTCCCCGCCGGCCGCCGCCCCCGCGGACTCATCGCTCACTCGTCTCACTCATAGACAGAGCATGCCTGCAAGCCGCTCCATTGGGAAGCAGCCGCGCTACGCCTCCCCTGCGCCGCGCAGCCTCGACATATCATGCAGGCCCTCACCGCGCGCCACCTACAGGGCTCCTGGGTCCTTTCAGCGCGTGCTATCTGATGTAGTCGACCAGCCATTCGCGCACGCCCCGAAGGACGGACTCCTCCACGACTCCGATCTTCTTGGTGAGACGCTGACGTGAGATCGTGCGAACCTGTTCGGTCATGGCAAACGACCGCTGTGTCATTCCTGCTTCCGCATTGAGCTCCACGTGATTCGGCCAGCCCCGATCCTTCGTTGTCACAGGAACCACGACGACAAGCGTCGTCACCGTTCGATGGAATCGTTCATTGGACACAATGAGAACTGGACGACGCCCGGATTGCTCTCGCCCGACAGCAGGATCGGGAAGTGCCCACCACACCTCGCCCGCGTCAACCGGGACTTCTAGCTCCATGCTTCGGACTCCCACTCATGGAGCTCCTTGACATAGGTCTCATCCGGCGGATGAGCCTCCATTGCACGCCGCACCTCAGCAAAGCGCCGATCACGTGCCGCCTCCTCAAGCAGCTCCTTGAGTGCGGCATCCATGGTCACCCCGCGCTCTGACGCCAGGGCGCGCAAGCCATCCCTCGTGCTGCGCTCCACCTTGATCGTCGTCATGCTACTCATACTCACAGTATGTATGACAGTCATACTCTTGTGAAGACGGCTTACTCCATTCCCTGGTCAGGCCTCGAGCCTCGAACAGCCCTCACCTTTGAGTCTGCAACAAGCCACAACACCACTATCGAGAGACCGGCGCAGAGCAGAGGAGCTGCCCCGTCCTTACCGAGAGGCCAGGCCGCCACTCACAACGCACTCGCGCGTCTCACTCCCACAGGCCGCTGGCGTGGGCGAGGACAGCCAGGGCAACGGGACCGGCCGAGGCGGTGCGCATGACATGTGGGCCCAGCCGCACCGTCGTCGCCCCGGCGGCCTCCAGGGCCGCCGTCTCCTCGGGGCTGATACCGCCCTCGGGCCCCACGACAACGGCCAGCGCCAGGGGCGCCTGTCCGGGCGCGGGCAGGCGCACCGACTCCATCGCGGTGCTGATCGGGGTGCTGGCCTCCTCATGCAGGACCAGCACCACTCCCCCACTGCGAACCGTCTGCCCCACCCAGTCGGCCAGCCTGCGGGTGTCCCGCACCTCCTCAACCTCGGGCACGCGGGCCCGCCGGGCCTGCTTGGCTGCCTGGAGGGCGGTGGCCTGCCAGCGCTGACGCCCCTTGGCCTGTTTGGCCCCCTGCCACACGGACACGCAGCGCTCGGACTGCCAGGGCAGCACCAGCCTCACCCCGACCTCGGTGGCGGTCTCCACGGCCTGCTCATCGCGCCCGCCCTTGGCCAGAGCCTGAACGAGGGCCAGCCGCAGCGACGGTTCGGGCTCCTCAACGCGCTCCAGGACCCGCACGGCCAGGCGGTCCTTGGCACCGCCGACGCCGGCCCCGGTCACCTCGCACAGCAGGCGCAGGCCTGCACCGTCAACGAGGTCCACGCGCTCCTGAGCACGCAGGCGCTTGACGGTCACGGCATGGCGGGCCTCAGGCCCGGTGAGCATGAGGACAGTTCCGGTCCCCGCCGACGCGACAGCGTCGGCAGGCTCAATGGTCTCGGGTGTGAAAAGAAAGACGGGTGCGGTCACGGCTCCAGCCTACGGGCCGCATCCAACCGGTGTCCGCCGGCGGTGCTAGCGTCAGTGACCATGACCGAGCCTTCAGCCGCCCATGCCTCTCAGTCGTCTCCGGCCCCCGCCTACACCACCGCCGTCACGGTGGAGGACTTCCGCCGCAACCTGGATGCCGTCCGCGCCCGAATCGACGCCGCCGCGAAGCGCGCCGGCCGCGACGCCTCCCAGATCCGTCTGCTGCCGGTGTCCAAGACCGTCCCCGAGGAGCGCCTGCGTACCGCCTTCGCCGCGGGTATCACCCAGATGGGTGAGAACAAGGTCCAGGAGGCCCAGCGCAAGAGCGAGAACCTGGCTGATCTGGGCATCTCCTGGTCGGTCATCGGCCACCTGCAGACGAACAAGGCCAAGAACGTGGCCGCCTTCGCCGACGAGTTCCAAGCCCTGGACTCCCTGCGCCTGGCCGAGACCCTCGACCGGCGCCTCCAGGCGGCCGGGCGCGGCCTGGACGTCTACGTGCAGATCAACTCCTCGGGCGAGCCCAGCAAGTTCGGGCTGGAGCCGGCCGACGTCGCCGACTTCCTCGCGGCGCTGCCGGCCTACTCCTCGCTGCGGGTGCGCGGGCTCATGACCCTGGCCGCCAACACCAGTGACGAGGCACGGGTGCGCGAGTGCTTCAGCATCATGCGCCGGCTGCGCGACGCAGCCCTCCAGGCGGGCACCGTCGGCGACGGGCTGCTGTCGATGGGGATGAGCGGGGACTTCGAGGCCGCCATCGAGGGCGGCTCCACCTGCGTACGGGTGGGCCAGGCGATCTTCGGGGCCCGGGCCACCCCCGACTCCCACTACTGGCCCGAGTCACCTCGCGCCGACCAGCCGCCGGCCAGCAGCTGAACGGCGGTCCGCAAGCCGCCGCCCCGCCGCCAGGTAGCGCTCAGCGCCCGGAGAAACGCTCCTTGAGCTTGCCCATGACGCTGGAGTCGCGCACGGGCTCGACGTCGTCCTCTCCGCGCAGGCGGGCCAGCTCGGCCAGCAGCTCGCGCTGGCGGTCGTCCAGGCGCGTGGGGGTCTCCACGACGATGGACACGTGCAGGTCCCCGCGGCCCTTGCGGCGCAGGCGTCCCACGCCCAGGCCGTCGAGGACGACCTCGTCGCCGGGCTGGCTGCCGGCCTTGACGGTGACGTTCTGCTCGCCGTCGAGGGTCTGCAGCGGGAAGACGGCACCCAGGGCGGCCGCGGTCATGGGCACGCGCAGCTCGGTGTAGAGGTCGTCGCCGTCGCGTTCGAGGAACTCGTGCGGCTTCTCGTGGATCTCCAGGTAGAGGTCGCCGTTGGGTCCGCCGGCCGGGCCGGCCTCGCCGCGCCCCGACATGCGGATACGGGTCCCGGTGGACACCCCGGCGGGGATGGAGACCTCCAGGTCCTGGCGCACCCGGGTGCGGCCCTCGCCGGAGCAGTCCTTGCAGGGGGTGACGATGACGGTGCCGTAGCCCTGGCAGCCCGGGCAGGGTGAGGAGGTCATCACCTGCCCCAGGAGGGTGCGAGTCATGCGCTGGACGTTGCCGACACCGTTGCACTGGGAGCAGGTAACCGGCTCGGTGCCCGGCGCGCAGCAGGAGCCCTCGCAGGCGGTGCAGGTGACGTAGGTGTCGATGGGTACTGATCGGGTCGCCCCGAAGGCGACGTCGGAGAGCTCCACGTCCACGGCCACGAGCGAGTCCTGGCCGCGTCGGGCCCGGGAGGCCGGTCCGCGGCTGGCCGCTCCCCCGCCGAAGAAGGACTGGAAGATGCCGCCCAGGTCGCCGAAGTCGGCTCCGGCGAAGCCCCCGCCGAATCCGCCACCGCCTCGCACGGCGTCCTCCCCGCCCAGGTCGTACATCTGGCGCTTGTCGGGGTCGGAGAGGACCTCGTAGGCGGAGGAGACCTCCTTGAACTCGTCCTCGTGGCCGGGGCCGGCGACGTCGGGGTGCAGCTGGCGGGCCTTCTTGCGGTAGGCCTTCTTGATCTCCTCGGGGCTGGCGTCGCGGCTGACGCCGAGGACCTCGTAGTAGTTGCTCACTGCGTTCTTCCTTTACGGCTACGACTTCTTCGGTGGATGTTTGGGGGCGGGTCGGTTCTCACGTCTCCGGTGGGGACAGGAACCGGGACAGGTAACGGGCCACGGCCCGGACGGCGGTCATGGTGGCCGGGTAGTCCATGCGGGTGGGGCCGATGACCCCGAGGTGGGCAATGGCCTCACCGGTTCCCGGCCCGTAGGTGGCGGTGACGACGGAAGCCTCGGCCAGGGCGTCGTCGTTGTTCTCCGAGCCGATGCTCACGCGCATCCGGTTCTCGCCGGCCGGGGCGTCGTCGGCAGCGGTGAACAGGCGCAGCAGCACCACCTGCTCCTCGACGGCGTCCAGGAGCGGACCCAGGGAGGAGAAGTCGGGGGTGGCGCGGGCCAGGTTCGCGGTCCCGGCGACAACGAGGCGCTCCTCCGCGTCGGGGCGCAGGGCGGCGATGAGCTCGTCGGAGACGGCCTCGAGCAGGAGGCGCTCGTCGGCGGACGCCTGCTCGGCCAGGGTGGCCAGGATCGGGGCGACGTCGGCGGCCCGGCGGCCCGCGAGAGCACCGTTGAGCCGGGTGCGTAGGCGCTCCAGGACGAGGGGGTCGACGACGTCGGCGATATCGAAGCCCCCGTCATGGCGGGAGCTCAGGGAGCCCCGGGACCTGAGGGTCACGGTGCGCTGGTCGACGCGGCCGGTGTCGGTGATGATGACCAGCAGGACGCGCTCGGGCCCCAGGGCCACGAGCTCGAGGTGCTGGAGGGCAGCGTACCGCAGGCTCGGGTACTCGACGACGGCGAGCTGGCCGGTCAGCTGGGCCAGTGCCCGCACGGTGCGGGCCACGACCTGCTCCAGGTCGACCGCCCCGGACAGGAGCGCGGTGATGGCGGCCCGCTCGGGCGCCGAGAGGGGCTTGATGCGGGCGACCTCGTCGACGAAGAGGCGGTAGCCCTTCTGGGTGGGCACGCGCCCGGCCGAGGTGTGCGGCTGGTGGATGTAGCCCTCGTCCTCCAGGGCCGCCATGTCGTTGCGGATGGTCGCCGGGGACACGCCCAGCCGGTAGCGCTCCACGAGGGCCTTGGACCCCACGGGCTCGCGCGTGCGCACGTAGTCGGTGACGATGGCGGACAGGACCTTGAGACGTCGGTCGTTGGCCACGGGTCCTCCTCCCCTCATCAGTGCCGAGACGCGATCAGTGCCGGCGTTAGGCGACAGGCCGCCCGCACACCGGTGGGGTGCGGCCAGCGATTAGCACTCACCCCATGTGAGTGCCATCCTACGCTGTGGTCCGGCGGGTCCACCGCCGGCGGACCGTGAGTTTCCCCTACCGTGCCGAGGGTGAACACGCCCGCCCCGTACCACTCCCCCGTCCCCGGATCGACCGCTGCCCGCCGCGCTGCCCTGAGGGCTCGCGCCGAGGCGGAGCAGAAGCAGCAGGCGCAGGGAGCCCCGGCCGGTTCGCGCTCGCGCGGTGGGGCGGCTGCGAGCAGGTCCGCTGCCCGCAGGCCGTCGTCGAGTGACCGCTACGGCGGGGACGTGCTGTCGGTGAACCCGCACCGTACGGGGCCCGGCGCTATACGCCCGGAGTCGGTGCACGTGCCGGTGACGCCGGGACTGGTGGTTGAGGACCGCCAGACCGGGTTCGTCGGTGCTGCGGTGGCGGTGGAGAAGTCGGGCGGTCAGCACGTCGTGGTCCTGGAGGACCGTCACGGCGTGCGCCGCGGCTTCGCCCTGGGGCCGGGGTTCTGGATCGAGGGCCGCCCGGTGATCCTGGACCCGCCCGTGGCGCGCAGGCGCACGCCCACCGGAGCGGTGAGCGCCGCCGGGAGACGGCTAACGGCCTCAGGCTCCTACGCGGTCGAGGGCGAGCGGGCCAAGGTGGCGCGCGCCTCGCGCATCTGGGTGGAGGGCAAGCACGACGCCGAGCTGGTGGAGAAGGTCTGGGGTGACGACCTGCGCCACGAGGGCGTCGTCGTCCTCATGCTCGACGGCGTCGACAACCTCGAAGAGGTCATGGCCAACTTCGGCCCGGCCCCCGAACGGCGGGCCGGCGTCCTCGTGGACCACCTGGTGGCCGGCTCGAAGGAGTCGCGGATCGCTCAGCGGGTGGTCGAGATGCCCGGTGGGGAGAACGTGCTGGTCCTGGGGCACCCGTATGTTGACGTGTGGCAGGCGGTCAAGCCGGCCCGGGTGGGGCTGGAGCGCTGGCCGGACATCCCGCGGGGCACCGACATCAAGCACGGCACCCTGGAGGCCCTGGGCTGGCCGCACGCCACCCAGGCCGATATCGCCCGGGGCTGGCAGCGCATCCTGGCGACCGTGCGCTCCTACAAGGACCTCGAGCCGAGCCTGCTGGGCCGCATGGAGGAGCTCATCGACTTCGTCACCGCCCCGGGAACGCGCTGAGGCCGGAGACGGCTCATGAGGGCAGGGCGGCTCAGCCCTCAGCGTCCTCGGTCTGGTCGGCCAGGGCCAGGCGGCGGGACTGGGACAGCAGGCGGGCGTCGAGCGCCAGCAGTCCCACGGTGAGCACTCCGCCCAGGATCTTCCACAGGAGGCCCGGGGCGATGAAGAGCAGGACCATGGCGGCGATGATCGGCACCAGGTGCTTCATGGAGCGCCCCACGTAGCCGCCGAAGCTGGGCATCTCGACGCCGTCGGACTCGGCGACGGACTTGACCATGAAGTTCGGGCCGTTGCCGATGTAGGTGATGGCACCGCACAGGACGGCCCCCAGCGAGATGGACACAAGGTAGAGGTGGGGAATCCCGGCCACGTCCATGCCGCCGGGGTGGGGGACCTTGCCGGCCATCTCGAAGAAGGTCGCGTAGGTGGGGGCGTTGTCCAGGACCGAGGAGAGCCCCCCGGTGAAGATGAAGAAGGTGACCTCGTTGAGCGGCAGCGAGCCGGCGACCTCGTCGAGGTAGTGCAGGGCCGGGATCATGGTGAGGAAGATGCCGATGAACAGGATGGCGACCTCGGCGATGGGGCCCCAGGTGAACTGGTTGTCCTTGAAGCGGGCCTCGCGGCTGCCCAGGAAGTAGGAGCCGGCCGCGGAGGCGAGCATGATGAACTCGCGCACGGGGATCCAGTCGCCCAGGGCGGCGTGCCCCTCCTCGATGGCGTGAGCGTCGATGGAGGGGGCGAAGGCGACGGCGGCGATGATGACTGCGAAGAAGACGAAGTTGAGCGAGCCCTTGAGGCCCAGGGGCTCGATCTCGGTGTCGTCGTCGTGCACGGCCTTGGCGGGCTCCTGGGAGTAGTAGTAGGAGTCCAGGGCGTAGTAGCTCACCAGCAGCATGACGTTGACGAAGAGGTACTCGCGCAGGAGGTTGAAGGTCCAAGTGAAGGGCACCCCGCGCAGGAATCCCAGGAACAGGGGCGGGTCACCCAGGGGTGTGAGGAGTCCGCCGCAGTTGGCCACGATGAAGATCGTGTACAGCACCGTGTGCACGCGGTAGTGGCGCTCCTTGTTGGTGGCCAGCAGGGGCCGGATGAGGAGCATGGCGGCGCCGGTGGTGCCCACGAAGGAGGCAAGGACTCCACCGATGGCCAGGAAGATCGTGTTGTTGCGGGGCGTGGCCCGGATGTCACCTTTGAGGAAGATGCCTCCGGAGACGACGAACAGGGCCAGCAGCAGGCAGATGAACTGGAAGTACTCCACCACGGCGGCGAAGACGGACGGCCAGCCCAGGGCGACCCACATCCAGGCGGCCACCGGCACCCCCAGGCCCACGGCGACGATCAGCTGGCTGGAGTGCTTCTCCCACCAGTGGGCTGTGGCCGGGATCAGCGGCAGGACGGCGATGCAGGCGAGCATGCCCGCGAAGGGCAGGACGGACCACCACTCAAGATGCACGGCAACTTCCTCACAGAATCGGGACTGTTCGCGTCACCATACCGCCCCGGGCATCGGCTTCCCCGGTGAGGGCCTGTGGTCTCTCGTGTTGAGACCGACTTCCCGGCCTGCTGCGGCCATGGGGGCCGCACCGGGCTCAAATCCAGCCGGCCAGCACCTTTCTGGCCTGCTGAGCCAGGGTGGCGATGGCGCCGTCGGAGTCGTTGCCCCAGGGGACGTAGTGGAAGCTGCCGCCCCCAGCAGTGGTGAAGGTCTCGCGGTTGAGCTGGTTGATCTCCTCGAGAGTCTCCAGGCAGTCGGAGACGAAGCCGGGGCAGATGACGTCGAGGCGGGGGCAGCCGGCGCGGCCGAGCTCTCTGACTGTGTCAATGGTGGCCGGCCCGATCCAGGCGGCGGGTCCGAAGACGGACTGGAAGGTGAGCTCGGCGAGTCCCTCGGGCAGGTCGAGCCGCCGTGAGAGGAGCTGGGCGGTGCGCTCGCACTCGGCGCGGTAGGGGTCTCCGGCGTCGTGCATGGCCTGGGGGATGGAGTGGAAGGACAGCAGGAGGCGCTCGCCTGCGGCCGGGTCGGGGCGGCCGTGGACCTGCCAGTGCTGCTCCAGGGCGGTGGCGAGGGCCTCGATGTAGGCAGGTGCCATCTCGAAGGAGCGGATGGTGCGCAGCTCGGGCTGGTTGCGGGAGGCCAGGATGAAGCGGGCAGCCTCATCGACGACGGTGCCGGCCGAGGAGGCGGCGTACTGCGGGTAGAGCGGGATGAGGGCGATCCTGTGGCAGCCGGCCTCCATGAGCTCACCCATGACGCGGCGTAGGGCCGGCTGCCCATAGCGCATGGCGACACGCACCTGGACCGATTCGCCGAGCTCTTCCTGGAGCAGCTCGCCCTGTCGCTGGCTGTAGTGCATGAGCGGGGAGCCGGAGCGGCTGTTCTCCTCGCCGGGGCGCCAGATGGTGGCGTACTTCGCTGCCGATGCGCGAGGGCGCACCCGCAGGATGATGCCTTCCAGGACGGGTCGCCACAGGAGGGGATGCGTCTCAACGATCCGGCGGTCGGAGAGAAACTCCCGCAGGAAGGGCCGAACGGCCCTGGCCGTGGGGGCCGACGGCGTGCCGAGGTTGGCCAGGATGAGGGCGGGACGCTCGTCCGCGCCACGCGGGACGGGGGCGGTGGGGCTCAGGGGCACGGAGGTCCTTGGGAGGGGAAGGATCGTTCTCGACGACGGCGTTGAGCGACGTCGACCTCACTCTAGCCGAGCGAGCGCGCCTTCCGGCTCGCAACAAGTCCGCGCCCCGCCGTCTGAGACGAGCGGGGCGCGGAGGAGACCTGAAGAGATGAGGTCAGCGGACGACGTCGTAGCCCTGGATACGCACGTAGGAGTAGGCGGATAGGAGCATCACCAGCGGGACCGTCACCAGCCAGCCGAACACCGTAAGTACGCCAACAAGGTAAAGGCCGGCTCCGGTCAGGGCGAAGGGGAAGAGCTCTCCGACATGACTGGACAGGGTGGCCCAAGACGCCTTCATTCCGGCAATGCCGTCCATCCCCTTGTCCACAGTGAAGTACACCGAATAGTGGAAGAGGAAGGCCGCGATAATGCCCGGAACAACACACAGGAAGGAGCCCACGGACGTGGCGAGCCAAGTGAGAAAAGCCGCGAGAAGGCTCGCACCGAAGTTCGGGAAAGTGAACAGGTCACCCCAGGCCAAGGGCCTCCCGGTGGCCACCTTGATCGCCATGTGAGTGGTCACGATACTAGCGAAGAGGCCAATGGCGAAGGCGATGTAGGTTCCAGAGGGACCCACCAAGCCGAAACCGTGCTCCTCTCCGTTGATATTATAGTGAGCCTCAATGGTGAAGCTCGAAAGAACGGTCCACAGGCCCATCCCCACAACGAGAATGAGCGCATTCTCCTTGAACTTGGACCACGCCCAGGACATGCCGTCGCCGACGCTCAGCGGCACGCCGCCCATCGCGCCTGGAGGATAAGGAGGCATCCCTCCACCGGCGCTCATACCGGGCTGGGGGCCGTAGCCTGGCTGCTGACGAGGGTCGGGGCCGGCCCCGTACCCCGAGGCACCCCCGGCCTGAGGATCGTAACCGGGTTGCGCCGCGTAGTCAGGGGCACCTGCCCCTTGGGGGACGCCACCGGACTGGGAACCGTCGTCTGGGTAACCTGGATACTGCGGAGTAGTCATCTCATCAGCCTGCCGTGAGTTCTTGACATAACGCTGGATATATTACTACATCAGCTGAGGCAGACCTTGAGCGGCTCGCGCCTGCTGGATCGCCGCAAGGATCTTCCTCCTGCTCCACGTCACGAACTCCAGGTCGCCTCCCCGTGCGGTTGAGATGACGACGGTGGCGTGGAGGATGAAGGTCTTGGGGCGTGCAGCAAGGATTTCTACCACGGGGATACGTAGCCGACTTCGCTCACTGTTGAGATTCATGGCGTGAGGCTCGAAGATGACCTCTGTGGTGGTGACCAGGAGATGGCCTCCACGTGCCACGCGACCCCGTGCACCAGTGAGGATGGCGGGCAGCGAGATGAACCGCTCGAAAGCAGAGACTGGCCGGTCGAGATGGTTCGCCGGCACCCTGAGCAGGACCTGCACCCCAGGTGTCATCGTCATAGCCGTCCCCTCTCGATTCTGCCCGGTTATTGACCTATCGTCAGGCTACTCCGCCTCACCAGCTCAGCGCGACGGAGAGAAGCACCCTGCAACTCACGGATTCACTCCTCAAGAGCAGCGATGCAGACCGAGAGCGCCTCTTGCACCGCGCGCAACTGGGACTCACTAAGCGGTGAAGTCATGACCCGCTCAACCTCCACCGTCACCCTCGACGCCTCCCTGAGGAGGTCCCACCCTTCAGGGGTGAGTCGCACAGGCAGCGCGCGGCCGGAAGATGCTTGGGCGGCACGCTGAGCCAGCCCGCGGTCAACCAGGCTCCGCAGAAGCGTACTCATGGTCTGACGGGTCACGAAGGCCTCCCTGGCAAGGTCGGAGGTCGAGACCCCCGGGGCACGACTGAGCAGCTCGAGACAGAGGTACTGGGGAGCACTCAGCCCCAGAGGTCGGAGGGCCTCGTCCATACGCGCTCGAAGCGCAGCCTGGACATGCTTGAGCTGATAGCCGAGGAGGTTCCGGGGGTCGCCTTGACTCATGACAGTATTCTGACATACTCTCGATATGTCAGAAACCTGACATGCATCGTCTGAGAGGAGATCTCCATGACCGTCACCGGCCCCGACTTCATCGCTCTGCAGGTGAGCGACCTCGAACGTTCCGCGGAGTTCTACGAGAATGCCCTGGGACTGCGCCGCGCCCCAGCCTCACCTCCTGGCGCCATCCTCTTCACCACAACGCCGATCCCCTTCGCGGTTCGCGAGCCCCTGCCCGGAGTTGATCTCTCTGAGGCACCCCGTCCCGGTCTCGGGGTGGCACTCTGGCTGCACTGCGACACGGTTCAGGAACTGCACGACTCGCTCGAGGCCTCAGGAACAGCAATCCTGGCCGATCCTGCTCCCAGCCCCTTCGGCCTGACGTTCACCTTCGCCGATCCGGACGGCTACGCCATTACCGTTCACGAGAAGGCGTCGTGACCAGAACCGATCACGCCGGAGAGTGGCCGGTTGAGCCCCAGCCGCCAGCCGGCCACTCACCGGCATGCAGGCTGAGCCCGACACGACGAGAACGAAGGACAGCACATTGAGACACTGGCTTGGCATTGCTTCCAAGGACCATGTGGCTCTGGGTGTGGCTGGCGGGTTCTGCCAGCTGTGCCATGGCAAGAAGGCACCGCTTCGACGTATGGAGAGAGGTGACTACATCCTCTACTACTCACCGAAGCAGGAGTTCAGGTCACGCCGTCCTTGTCAGGCGATCACTGCCTGCGGAGTGGTCATCGGGGACGAGGTCTACAGTACGAGATGTTTCCCGGTTTCGTTCCGTACCGACGTGACATCGAGTGGCAAACACCGGCACGAGAGGTCCCGCTTGATGTCCTGCGCACCTTGCCGGGCTGGACCGAGGTAGCGCCAAAGCTGCGCTTCGGCCACGTGGAGCTGTCGCCTGAGCTGTTCCGGGCGATTCAGGCCTACATGCTGCCGGACGGCGAGTAGCGCAGGATGCCGTCAATGACGTGCAGCCAGAAGTCGCCGCTTGACGGACTCACTGGGTCAGGGCGCGGGTGACGGTGTCGGCCATGAGACGGCCGCGCAGGGTCAGGACCGCCCGGCCCCTCAGGGCAGCACCGGCGTCGAGCAACCCATCGGCCACGAGGCCGGCCACAACAGGCACCAGGTGCGGCGGGGTGGCTCGGCCCGCATCAGGGCGCTCCGCTGAGGGGCAGTCCGGCCGATTCCCGAGGCTCGCCAGCTCGATGCCCTCACGCAGCCGGATACCCAGCATGATCCGCTCCAGCTCGCGGGAACCCACGTCGATGACCTCGTGTCCGGCGACGGGCAGGTGACCGGTGGCGATCTGCCCGGCCCAGGCGACCGGGTGCTTGGTGTTCCACAGGCGCACGTCGCCCAGGTGGGAGTGGGCTCCGGGCCCGGCGCCCCACCAGTCCCAGTCGAGCCAGTAGGCCTGGTTGTGGCGGCACTCGGCGCCGGGCCGCGCCCAGTTGGAGATCTCGTAGCACTCGTAGCCGGCCTGCCCCAGGGCGGCGTCGGCCATCTCGTACTTGGTGGCCTCGTCGTCGTCCTCGGGCATCGGGAGCTCTCCGCGGCGGACCTGCCCCCACATGCGAGTGCCCTCCTCAATGACCAGGGCGTAGGCGCTCACATGGTCCGGGCCGATGAGGGTCACCGCGTCCAGGGAGCGCTGCCAGTCCTCGGCGGACTCCCCCGGCGCCCCGTAGATGAGATCCAGGGAGGTGCTCAGGCCCGCCCTCCGCGCCCACTCCACCACGCGGGGCACCCGGGAGGGCTCGTGGGTGCGCTCCAGAACCTTCAGCACGTGGGGCACCGCCGACTGCATCCCGAAGGAGACCCGGGTGAAACCGCCTTCGGCCAGGGCTGCCAGGCCGGCCTCGTCCACGGAGTCCGGGTTGGCCTCCGTGGTCACCTCCGCGTCGGCCGCGAGCCCGAAGCACCCGCGTACCAGCTCCAGCATGCCCACCAGGTCGGCGGCGGGCAGCATGGTGGGGGTTCCTCCGCCCACGAAGACGGTCTGGGCGGCGCGCGCCGGCAGGCCCGCGTCGTCCATGGCGCGGCGGGCGGCGCGCAGCTCGCCGGCGAGAGTTCCCACAAAGTCCTCGGCCGAGGCGCCCTGCCCCATGGTCAGGTTCGTGTAGGTGTTGAAGTCGCAGTAACCGCAACGCACCCGGCAGTAGGGCACGTGCAGATACACCGAGAACGGGCGCTGCCCCCCGCCCGGAGCGGGCGCGGCCACCTGCACCGGCAGCTCCCCCATTCCCGGCAGGGGCTCACCCACCGGCTGGGCCGGGCTCACTGCTCGCCGCCTCGCTCGGCCCGCTCGTCGTCGCCCCGCAGGACGCCGGCGGGGATGGACGGCCCGGGCCTGCCGGAGTCGCCCGCGTGGGCCGCGACCTGGGCGCATACGGTCATGAGCACGAGCACCCCCACGACCATGGAGAAAGGGGCCACCCAGCCGCCGCTGCGCTCATGGACCCAGCCCATCACCACGGGGCCGACGGCGGCCAGGCAGTAGCCCGTCGTCTGGATGATCGCGGTGGTTTGGCGGTTCTCATCAACCGACTCCGAGCGGTGGATGACCAGGGTGAACAGGGCGGCGAAGAAGGCGCCCTGTGCAATGCCGGAGAGCATGCAGGGCACCAGCCAGTAGCCGGGGACCATCGTCAGGCAGACCGGCAGCATGAGCCAGCAGGCGCAGATGACGCCGAGGACCCTGCTGGCCGGCCACCGCAGTGCCTCGAACATGACCGGGACCAGCAGGGGCCCCACGATTCCCAGCAGGGAGAACACGGAGGCGGCCACTCCCGCAGCGGACTCGCTCATGGAGAGCTCGTCAACCAGGGCCGTGGGCAGCCAACCCGAGATCGCGTAGTAGGAGAAGGTCTGGGCCGCGAAGGCGGCCGCCATCACCCAGGTCAGGGGGCGTCTCCAGACAGCGGCGCCGGCCGACGACGTCGGACGGGCCAGGGAGCGCTCCGTCACCCAGGAGGTCATGCCCGACCGCTCTCGCAGGCTCCGCCGGGGCGCCTTGCTGCCGGGTGGGAAGACCCACAGCCACAGGGCCCCGGCCAGCAGCACCGGGATCGCGGTCCAGGCGGCGGCCGAGCCCTGCCAGCCGATGACAAGGGCCAGCGGCACGGCCAGGGCGGTGGCCGCGGTGACGATGACGTTGCAGGTCGAGGAGTATAGGCCCGTCATGAGTGAGGTGCGGTGCCAGAAGTCGCGGCCGATGACCATGGGCGCGACCAGGTTGCCCACCGTCAGCCCCGCCCCGATGATGACGGTTCCGGCGAAGGCCGCCCAGGTGGTGCCGGCCGAGCGCAGCAGTGCCCCGGCCAGAGCCATACCCAGGGTGAGCAGGCCCGCAGTGTTGATGCCGAGGCGACGCACCACGGTCGAGGCCAGCGGGGTAAGCAGCCCGAAGCACAGGATCGGCACGGAGGTCAGTGCGCCGCGCGCCACCTCCCCCATGCCCAGGTCCTGGCCCAGGCGCGTCAGCAGGGGCGGGATGACGCCGACCGGTGCCCGCAGGACCGCGCAGAACCCGAGGAAGCCGGGGACGATGACCATGAGCCAGGCGCGGCGGGGCAACCTGGGGACATCAGTCACAGCCGGTCCGCCGGATGCAGCAGGCCGTCACCGCGCCCCTCACGCAGCCGCCAGGGCTGGGACTCCAGGTGGTTCCAGGCCTGCCCCTCGGCCTCGAGACGGTCCAGCATGGAGGCGCCCCGCTCGGGGATCCAGGCCACCTCGGTGCGCACTGCGGTCAGGTCGCGGATTGTGCGCCCGGCATCCAGGCCCCGCTGCTCGAAGCGGGTCATGACCCGCCCCTCGTAACGGGGCGACCACCCGCCGCGCACCCCCGCCGGGGATCCCGGGTCCAGGCCGTTACCCAGGCTGTCCTCCTCTGCGGTCTCGGCCCCCAGGTCGGGGCGGGCGCCGGCGTCGTCGTGCCGGAAGTAGGGCAGGGTGGTGTCCGGACGCAGGCCGGTGGGCAGCGCCGCCACGTCCTCGATGACGTCGCGCATCTGCCAGGCGTAGTCCGCCCAGTCGGTGGCCAGGCGCCACACCCCGCCGGGACGCAGCACGCGGGCAACCGAGTCGGCGAAGGCCGTGGTCACCAGACGGCGCTTGCGGTGGCGGGGCTTGCGCCAGGGGTCGGGGAAGAAGACCCACACCTCGCTGGCGCAGGACACCGGCAAGGCCGTGGCCAGCAGCTGGGAGGCGTCGGCGGGGACAACGCGCACGTTGTGCAGGCCCTGACGGTGGATCGAGGTCACCAGGCGGGCGATCGCGGTCTCCCAGACCTCCACCGCCAGGTAGTCCACCCCCGGGTGGGTGGCGGCATGGGCCAGGAGCGCCTCACCGCTGCCCGAGCCGACCTCGACGATCAGCGGCCGCACCTGCCCCACGTGCCCGAAGACCTTCTCCGGATCCAGGCGGAAGCTCGGGGACACGGTGCGCACGGCGTCGGCCCGCGGCACATCGACCACGTAGCGGGGACCGAGCTTGGCCAGGGCCTCGGCCTGGGCGGGGCGCAGCCTGCCGCCGGCGCGCGAGAAGGAGCGCACCCTGGAGTGGATGGCGTGGGAGCGGGGAGGGTGGTGCTGAGCCATACGAAGCCTTGCGTCCTTTACTTCTGTGAGGTATCGAAACCGTCTGCCTGGCGCCTTCGGGCGCTGGGCGGCGCGCCGTCAACCGACCCGCTCGTGGGCGGCGGCGCGCACGTACTTCTTGGTGAAGGGCGCGATGACGCAGTTGCCGAAGATCTCGGAGTTGAGCAGCGCCTGGGCGTCGCGCGGGTCGTGGTGGGCGAACCAGCGCCGGCAGGTGACCCGGTGGCCCGGGGAGGAGACCACGCGCACCTCGTCACCGGCCTGCACCGTCCCCTCGGTGAGCACCGACAGGTAGACGCCCACCCGGTTGCGCGCCGAGAAGACCTCCACCCAGTCCGCGCGCCCCACACCTCGGGCGAAGGTGGCGCACGGGTTGCGCACACCGGTCACCCTGACCCGCAGTCCTGCGTTGCTCGGGTCACCGATGGACAGGATCGCGCCGATCTCCACGTCGTCAATGTCCCCCTCGATGAGGAGGTTCTCCCCCAGCCGCCCCGGCTCGATACCGCCCAGGACCTCGGACCAGTGGCGTTGCTCGGCGGCGCTCATGGCGTAGAGGGCCTTGTCACTGCCCCCGTGGTGGGCACGGTCCCCGTGCTTGTCGGTGACGATCCCGGTGCGGCTCACCTCAACCGGACCGTTGACGGCGCCCTTGTGGATCGCCGAGACGCCTGCCGCTCCGGCGTCGGGCCGCAGCCCCTTGACGGTGCACACCGCGCTGACGGTTCCCACCAGGTCGCCGTCGTGGAACGGTGATGGCTCATCGTTGTGGCGCCCGTCCGCGCCGGCGTGGGGCTCGCCCAGGACCCGGGCCAGCTCCCGGGTCAGGACCAGGCCGGAGCCGTCGTCGGTCAGGGCAGTGTCAACCGTGTCAACCGTGGTCTGCCTACTCGTGTCACTCATGTTCACAGCCGTCCTTCCGTCGTCCGCAGGCGCCGTCCTGGTCCTGCTCGGTCCTGTTCGTGCCCGCGGCTGCGCTACTTGCCCGGCTTGGCGCCGGTGGGCGTGTCCGCGCCGAGGGCCGCGATGAAGGCCTCCTGGGGCACCTCGACCCGGCCGATGGCCTTCATGCGCTTCTTGCCCTCCTTCTGCTTCTCCAGCAGCTTGCGCTTACGGGTGATGTCACCGCCGTAGCACTTGGCGAGCATGTCCTTGCGCAGGGCCCGGATGGTCTCGCGGGCGATGACGCGGGTGCCGATGGCCGCCTGCACGGGAACCTCGAACTGCTGGCGTGGGATGAGGTCCTTGAGACGCTTGGTCATCATGACACCGTAGGAGTAGGCGGAGTCGCGGTGGACGATGGCGCTGAAGGCGTCCACCTTGTCCCCGTTGAGCAGGATGTCGACCTTGACCAGGTTGGCGTCCTGGGAGCCGTCCGCCTCGTAGTCCAGGGAGGCGTAGCCGCGGGTGCGCGACTTCAGGGCGTCGAAGAAGTCGAAGACGATCTCCGCCAGCGGCAGCACGTAGTGCATCTCCACGCGGGACTCGGAGAGGTAGTCCATGCCCTGCATGGTGCCGCGACGCGACTGGCACAGCTCCATGACCGTGCCCACGAACTCGCTGGGGGTCAGGATCGTGGCCCGCACCACCGGCTCAGAGACGGCAGCGACCTTGCCCTCGGGGAACTCGCTGGGGTTGGTGACCGTGTGCGTGGTGCGGTCCTCCATGGTCACCTCGTAGACCACGGAGGGGGCGGTGGAGATGATGTCCAGGTTGAACTCGCGCTCCAGGCGCTCGCGGATGATCTCCAGGTGCAGCAGGCCCAGGTAGCCGCAGCGGAAGCCGAAGCCCAGGGCCACGGAGGTCTCCGGCTCGTAGGTCAGGGCGGCGTCGTTGAGCTTGAGCTTGTCCAGGGCGTCGCGCAGGGCCGGGAAGTCCGAGCCGTCCACCGGGAACAGGCCGGAGAAGACCATGGGCTTGGGGTCCTGATAGCCCGACAGCGGCTCGTCGGCCGGGGCCGCCGCGGAGGTGACCGTGTCACCGACCTTGGACTGGCGCACGTCCTTGACCCCGGTGATGAGGTAGCCGACCTCGCCAGCCCCCAAACCGGCCGACGGCGTGGGCTCGGGGCTGATGACGCCGATCTCCAGCAGGTCGTGGACGGCCTTGGTGGAGAGCATCTCGATGCGCTCGCGGGGCTTGAGGGCGCCGTCGACGACGCGCACGTAGGTGACCACGCCGCGGTAGGTGTCGTAGACGGAGTCGAAGATCATGGCGCGGGCCGGGGCCTCGGGGTCGCCGTGCGGGGGCGGGACGGTCTCGACGATCCGGTCGAGCAGCTCGGGCACGCCCTGGCCGGTCTTGCCCGAGACCTTGAGGACATCGTCGACGTCGCAGCCGATGAGGGAGGCGATCTCCTCGGCGTGCTTCTCCGGCTCGGCGGCGGGCAGGTCGATCTTGTTGAGGACCGGGATGATGGTCAGGTCCCCCTCGATGGCCATGTAGAGGTTGGCCAGGGTCTGGGCCTGGATGCCCTGGGCGGCGTCGACCAGGAGGACCGCGCCCTCGCAGGCGGCCAGGGAGCGGTTGACCTCGTAGGAGAAGTCGACGTGCCCGGGGGTGTCGATCATGTTGAGGGCGTAGGCGCGCGTGACGCCGTCGTCGCCCTCGATGGTCCAGGGCATGCGCACGGCCTGGGACTTGATGGTGATGCCGCGCTCACGCTCGATGTCCATGCGGTCCAGGTACTGGGCGCGCATGTCGCGGGGCTGGACGACGCCGGTGGCCTGGAGCATGCGGTCGGCCAGGGTGGACTTGCCGTGGTCGATGTGCGCGATGATGCAGAAGTTGCGCAGCCGGGCCTGCTCGGTGGCGGCGGGCTGGACGCTGGTCATCTGCTCTGGTGTGGGGATCGGTGACACGGAGATCGGTTCCTGGCTCTTCCTCATATCCGGCATGGGTCTGAACCAAGTCTCCCACGGCGGCGGCCCACCACCCCAGCCCGCCGGGCCGCCCCGCAGTGTGAGGTGCGGCCGCACGCCGCTGCGCCGTTACATGACGGCTCGCCGCAGTCGGGTCATGCGCGCAGGCCGGGACGGCGGGCGCCGCGAGCGCGTCTGACCTGGGCAGCTCCGGCCCCACAGCCCGCTGGGGAGGCCTCCCCACACTCACGGGTGAGCCTGTTCCGCCGTCTCATGCCAGAATCGTCGCATTCCGGATGTCTGAGCACTCCCTGTCCCGAGACGTCCCTACCGAAAGCCTCCCCACCATGACCATGACCCTCAGCAGAAAACGTGTCCTGCTCATCAGCGTCGCCTCCGTCGCGGTGATCTGTCTCATCGCCGTCGGCCTGGTTCGCGCCGGAGTCCTCGGCGGTCACAAAGCCACCGCCGCGGCATCAACCTCAGCCCACGGCAACGCGGCGAAGGTCACCGAGCCCAGTGACCGCTTCATCATCTCTTACGCCGAGAACTCGGCGGCGGGCAAGGTCATCGCCTCCGCGAAGGCCTACGGCGAGAACGTCCTCAACTCCCTGCCCGCCAAGGACAAGGAGGCGCTGACCGCCGCCGCGGGAAAGTTCTCGGTCAAGCTGGAGAGCGTGACCGCTCACGCCATGAGCACAGCGGCCGTGAAGCTGAGTGGCAAGCTCACCGTGGATCAGGTCAAGGAGTTCATCTCTACGCTCGAGGCCGCCGACGGCATTGAGGCCGTCGAGCCCGATATTCACGTCACCGCCCTGGGCGACACCTCCGCCCAGGACAGCAATGTCCCCAACGACCCCTACTTCTCCGAGCAGTGGGACATGACCTCGGGCTCCTACGGAATCAACGCCACCAACGCCTGGTCGCAGTCCACCGGCAAGGGCGTCACGGTCGCCGTCATCGACTCCGGCATCCTGACCGACCACCCAGACCTCAAGGGCCAGCTCCTGCCGGGCTACGACTTCATCTCCGACGCCGAGAGCGCCCGTGACAACGACGGCTACGACGCCGATCCCTCCGACGAGGGAGACTGGTCCGAACCGGGTGAGTGCTCCGCCCATGACGCAGGCAGCAAGCACCGGGACAAGGGCCAGCAGTCGACCTGGCACGGTTCCCATGTAGCCGGCACCATCGCCGCGCGCACGAACAACGGCGATGGTGTCGCAGGTGTCGCCCCGGACGCCAAGATCGTGCCCATCCGCTTCCTGGGCCGCTGCGGCTCCGACGGCGCCAACCTCGTCGACGCCATCACCTGGGCCTCCGGTGGCAAGGTCAACGGCGTACCGGTCAACAAGAACCGTGCCCAGGTCATCAATATGAGCCTGGGCGGCCCTGGCGCGTGCACACGCTTCCTGCAGAAGACAATCGATTCCGCTGTCGCACGCGGCTCCATCATCGTCGCCGCCGCCGGCAACAGTGATGAGGACGCCGGTAACGTCAATCCTGCCAGCTGCGAGAACGTCATCACCGTCGGTGCCACCACGAGCACCGGGACCCGCTCGTCCTTCTCGAACTACGGTGACACCGTCGAGATCTCCGCCCCCGGAGGAGAGGCCAGCAAGACCAGCCCCAAGATCCTGTCCACGACCGACGAGTCGTCGACAGCCCCACAGGCCCCCGCTTACTCCTTCATGATAGGCACCAGTCAGGCGGCTCCCCACGTCTCCGGGACCATCGCGCTGATGCTGGCCGCCAACCCCGATCTGAAGACCGCGGAGGTCGTCAGCATCCTGCAGAACACGGCCACCCCCATGGCCAAGTGCGACCGAAAGTCCTGCGGCGCCGGCATTGTCAACGCAGCCTCCGCCGTCGCCGAGGCGAGCAGCAAGACTGCCAGACCCAGCAACAAGCCCAGCGCCAAGCCCAGTGCCACCACCAGTGGAAGAACCCTCCGCCTGGGCAACTGACGCAGACGAGCACCTGAGCCGAACCGACGCCTGTGCACGCCACACGACCGGGGCGGGCAGGCGTCTCATCCCCGGCCGACGATTTGGTCACGTCACGACCTCGTTCTACCCTCGGTGCCATGACAGCGTTCCGTGACCGCCAGTGGTGGTGGCTCCCCTCGAGGCGAGCCGCCATCATCCTGACGCGTTAGGACCTTCCGGCTCGCTCACCGCGGGCCCGCCCGACGCATGAGTGAGAGGCCCGCCTGAACCCCGATCTCAGGAAAGAGGCCCCATGTCACCCACCGTGCCAGACTCTGTGCCAGACACTACCCCCGAGGCCGCACCGTCAGCCGCCTCGCCCACTGTGCTGACGCGCTCGGTGCGCTACCACGCCGACGGCGGCGCCCTGCTGGAGCAGCTGACTCGCTCCGGTCTGCTGCGCACCACCGCGGGCTCGGCCGACGAGGGCTCCGTGCGGCCGGTGGACTGCGTCCTGCTGGAGAGCGCCGACATCACCACCAAGGCCTCGCGTACCACGGTCGCCGTCCTGGAGGCCTCGACCAGGCTGACCTGCTGGGGCGGGACCGTGATGGCTGAGGCGCTGGACGCCGTTGACGCAGGAGCCCCCGGGGCCGATGGTCTGGCGGCTCTGGCGCGTCTTGAGGAGGGGCTGGCCGAGTACGTCACCGACCGCTCCCCCGGCCGGTTGACTCTGACCCTGCCCACGATCTGCGACGACGACCCGACCATCGAGGAGCGTGAGCGGCTCACCGCCCTGTCCACGATCGAGCCGCTGCGCCTCCTGGCCCGGGCCGAGGTCGACCCCCCCCACCTGCCGCTGGAGGCGGGGGCCTTCGCCTTCGACTACCTGTCCACCTTCGAGTCCCTGCCCGAGGTGGCCCAGGGCGCCAACACCTGCCCCGACTACCTCTTCTACGACGCGCGCATCATCCTGGTCGTCGACCACCCCACGCGGGAGGCAACCCTGGTGGGGGCCTCGGTCGACGTCGCCGACCTGGAGCGGCGCGTGGAGGCGTTGGCCGCCGCCATCGACGGGCTTGAGGACCCAGCCGACACTGCCGACGCAGCGCACGCAGCTGCCGACACAGCCGTTGAGGCACCGGCACCGGCACCGGCCGGTGGCGTCGTCTCCCCCGGCTCCCGTGTCCTGCACGCGGTGCCCACCACCTCCGACGCCGACTTCGAGGCGGTCGTGGAGGAGATGCGCGGCTATATCGCCGACGGCGACGTCTACCAGGTGGTGCCCTCGCGCGGCTTCACCATTGACTGCCCTGATGCGCTGGCCGCCTACCATGTGCTGCGCCACGCCAACCCCAGCCCGTACATGTTCTACCTGGCCTCCTCGGACTTCGAGCTCTTCGGTGCCTCCCCGGAGTCGGCGCTGCTGTACTCGGTGCGCAGCGGCCGGGTCGCCATCCGCCCCATCGCCGGGACCCGGCCGCGCGGGCTGCACACCGACGGCTCGGTGGACCACGAGCGCGACACCCGCCTGGAGCTGGAGCTGCGCACCGACGCCAAGGAGGTCGCCGAGCACGTCATGCTCGTGGACCTGGCCCGCAACGACGTCGCCCGGGTCAGCCGTCCGGGTACCCGCAGTGTCCAGGACCTCCTGCGCGTGGACCGCTACAGCCGGGTGATGCACCTGGTATCCGAGGTCTCCGGCGAGCTGGCCGAGGACCTGGACGCCTTGGACGCCTTCCGCGCCTCCATGACGATGGGCACCCTCACCGGGGCCCCCAAGCTGCGGGCCGCCGAGCTCATCCGCCAGGCCGAGGGCGTGCGTCGCGGCTCCTACGGGGGCTCAGTGGGGTACATCCGCGGTGACGGCGAGCTGGACACCTGCATCGTCATCCGCTCCGGTTTCGTCTCCGCCGGTACCGCCCTGGTCCAGGCCGGGGCCGGTGTCGTGGCGGCCTCCTCCCCGGCCGCCGAGGCCGCCGAGACCGTTCACAAGGCCCGCGCCGTCCTGGAGGCGGTCGCCGCCGCGCAGGGCGCCACCCTCGTCATTGACCGCACCGGCAATCAGACCGGTAGTCAGACCGGCAGCCGGACCGACAAGGAGGCCTGAGCCATGATGCCCCTCACCAGCAGCCAGAGCACCGCGCAGGACGCCCGTAGTGTTGCCGAGGCATCGGCACCGGCTCGGGTGGTTCTGCTCGACAACCGCGACTCCTTCGTCTACAACCTCGTCGACCAGTTCGCGACCCTCGGCTCCCAGATCGAGGTCTACCGCAACAACGTGCCGGCCTCCCGGGTGCTCTCCGCCCTGGAACCCACCGCGGCCGAGCGGCAGGTAGGGCGGCGCCCGG